>NZ_JBYTAH010000007.1:0-144723 GCF_058787975.1 Cupriavidus sp. FW305-26 | reverse complement strand
GCCCCCCGCTGAACACGCCCCGCCCCCTGACGCTGCAAGTCAATCACGCCGAGCACACGCTGAGCGTGGCCCCTGACACGCCGCTGCTCTACATCCTGCGCAACGACCTGTGCTGCAACGGGCCCAAGTACGGCTGCGGCCTGGGCCAGTGCGGCGCCTGCACGGTGCTGGTGGACGGCATGCCGGCGCGCGCCTGCGTGCTGCCGGTCAGGGCCGTGGTCGGGCACGCCGTCACCACGCTGGAAGGACTGGGCACCGATGCGCAGCCCGACCCGGTGCAGCAAGCGTTTATCGACGAGCAGGCCGCGCAATGCGGCTATTGCCTGAATGGCATGATCATGACCGCCAAGGCGCTGCTCGCGCAGAATCCCGATCCCGATGAGGCCCAGATCCGCGAGGCGCTGCGCTTCAACCTGTGCCGCTGCGGCACCCATGTGGAAATCGTGCGCGCGGTGCAACGTGCCGCGATGCTGCAACGGCAGACGGCCGGGGGGTCGGCATCGTGAACGAAGGACTCGTGCCCCAGGCCACCCCTGCGACCGCGGTCGCGGGCAGCATGCCGCCGCCCGCCGCCGACTGCCTGGTTGCCCGGGTGCTGACACCGCCTGGCCTGCGCTGGATCGACGGCAAGCCGCTGGCGGCACGCCTGCTGGGCGCGCAGCACGAGGCCGCGCTGGCGCTGCCGGGCGTGCGCGCGGTCGTCATCCGCAACAACTTTGCCGGCGTGGCGGCGGCTTCCGGCGCACAGGCCGCCAACGCAATCCAGGCGCTGCAGGCACGATGGTCCGCCCCGCCCCGCGCCGACGACGCACCGGTAACGCGCCACGCGCTGGCCCGGCGCGGCAATGCCGATGCGGTGCTGGCCGGCGCCGACGCGCGCCACACGCAGCACTACCAGTGGCCGCTGGCCGGCACCCGCGGCGAGGCGTATTGCACAGCCGTCGCCGACTGGCGCGACGGCAAGCTGACCGTGTGGCTGCCGAGCACGCGCCCAGGCGCGCTGCGCGCCGAGCTTGCCGCGCTGCTGGGCATCGCGCCGCAACAGGTGGTGCTGGCCTGCTGGCAATCGCCCGATGACCGCGCGGACCCGGCGCTGCTCGCGCCGCACGCCGCCGCCGACGCGGCGCTGCTGGCCCACGCCGCCGGACTGCCCGTGATGCGTCGGCTGTGTGCCGCCGATGTAGGCCTTGCCGATGCCGCGCTCGATGTGCGCGTCGACACCGCGCTGGCCGGCACTGCCATCGAAGCCTACGCCGCAACACTGGCTGGCACCGCCGCCCCGGCCGTACCGCTGGCGCTGTGGCTGACGCATACGGCATCGCCCGTGGCGGACGGCATCGATGCCGACCATGCAGGCGCCACCACCATGCCGCCCTATCGCATCCCGCATGTCGACCTGGTTGCGACAGGCAACGCCGCCGCGTTCGATGCCGCGCCACTGGCGGCCGCCCGGGCCCAGGTGTTCGCCCGGGAATCCCATCTCGACGAGCTTGCCGCCGCCTCCGGCACCGATCCGGTCGCACTGCGGCTGGCGCATCTCGACGATGCGCGCGGCACGGCACTGGTACGGCAAGTGGCCGAGCGCGCCGCCTGGACGCCGGCCGCGCCCCGCGCCAACACAGCGGCAGGCAACGTACAGCGCGGCCGCGGCTTTGCCTATGCCCACACCATCGATCACGAAGCCGGGCAGACCTGGTCGGCATGGGTGGCCGAGGTCGAGGTCGACGGCACCACCGGCGAGCTGGCGGTCACGCGCGTGACGGTGGGGCATGACAGTGAATCGCTGCCGCGCGCGCAAGCCGCGCCGTCCGCGCGCTCGCTGGAGCTGGCCGTGGCCGATGCTGCCCTGCAGCTGACGTCGGCCACGCCCGCCTTCGACACCTGGCCGGCCGAGGCGCCATCTGCCAGCCAGGCGCTGCCGGCCGTGCCGGGCAGCGCCCTGCCGGAAGTCCGCCTGGCTGGCACGCTCGCCCCGCATGACGCGCTGGCTGCCAGCCCGACCGGCACCATGCCCGCCGCCGCGGCCGTGGCCAATGCCATCTACGATGCCACCGGCGTGCGCCTGCGCGCGCCGCCCTTCAGCGCCGACCGCATCCGGCTGGCGCTGGCCGAGGCCAGGCCCGGCAGCCAGCGCAGCAAGCGCGGCTGGATCGCCGCAGCCGCCGCAGCCGCTGCCGGCGTGTGCGCCACGCTGATGCCCTGGCGCGCGCCGATCGCACCGGTGGCGCCGCCCGAGGCCGGCTTCTACTCCGCCGCCACGCTCGAACGCGGCCGGCTGGTGGCCGCCGCGGGAGACTGTGCGGTTTGCCATACCGCGCCGGGCGGCGCGAAGAACGCCGGCGGCCTGCCGCTGGAGACGCCCTTCGGCACGGTCTACAGCACCAACATCACCCCGGATGTGCGGACCGGCATCGGCAACTGGTCCTTCGCCGCGTTCGAGCGCGCCATGCGCGAGGGCATCCACCGCGACGGGCGCCGCCTGTATCCCGCGTTCCCGTACACCGCATTCGCGAAGATCAGCGACGGCGACATGCAGGCGCTGTATGGGTACCTGATGTCGGCAGAGCCGGTGAAAGCCGAAGTCCCGCAGACGCAGCTGGCGTTCCCCTTCAACCTGCGCCCGCTGCTGGCCGGCTGGAACCTGCTGTTCCATCGCAACGAGCGCTTTACACCGGACCCGTCGCGCTCCGCGCAATGGAATCGCGGCGCGTACCTGGCCGAAGGGCTGGGCCACTGCAGCGCCTGCCATTCGCCGCGCAACGCGCTCGGCGGCGAAAAGGGCGGCCGCCAGTACCTGACCGGCGGCAGCGCCGAAGGCTGGGAAGCGCCGCCGCTGACCGCGCTGTCGCAAGCACCGCTGCCCTGGACCGAAGCGGCGCTGTTCACCTACCTGCGCGGCGGCTATGCGCCGCACCATGGCGCCGCGGCCGGACCGATGGCACCGGTGGTCGAGGAACTGGCGCAACTGCCTGAGTCCGACGTGCGCGCGATTGCGCACTACGTGGCCTCGTTCGGCACGCCAGCGCCCTCGCCTGCCGTACTGGCCGCACAGGCAGCGCAGCTCGAGCAGCGCAGCGCGCAGGCCGCGCGCACCCTGGGCGGTCCCGGCGAACGCCTGTACCAGAGCGCATGCGCGGTCTGCCACCAGTCGGACCAGGGCATCGCCCAGTTCGGCGTCAAGCCTTCGCTGGCGCTCAATACGAACCTGCACAGCAAGCTGCCGGACAACGTGATCCAGGTGCTGCTGCAAGGCATGCCGGCACCGCCCAACAGCGAACTGGGGGCGATGCCGGCCTATGCCGACACGCTCGACGACCAGCAGATCGCGCAACTGACGCAGTACCTGCGCGCGCGCTTTGCGCCCGACAAACCCGCATGGCAGGACCTGGAGAACACCGTCGCGCGCCTGCGCGCGATGCCTGCCCACTAGGACTAGCAGACCCGGCGGGGCCGGCTCGCCGCGCCTGCCGCATCCACGCTGACCGCACCTACGCCGTGCCTGGCAAGGCGCTTCGCCACCGGGCAGGGAACGTGCATTCCCGCGCCGGCGCCATGCGCGCCACGCGCGGGAAAACCCCGAGGAGGGAAAACGCAATTCGGCCTTGCCCGCCAGTTTCATGTAGCTTACGCTGAACGATCATGTAGTGCGCACTACATGAGTGCCGCGTGGCTCGCAGCGGTGCCGCCCCGCACAAGGACGGCGCGCCGCAAGCGGCAGACGAGACAACAAAACTAAAAGATTGGCCCTTTACATCACCGGAAGCGCTGGCCCGGGGCTTGCATAGTCCCCCGCAGCGCCGACCGGGAGGCCGGGCCTGGACCAACCAAGGGTAGACAACAAGGAGTGACTATGTCGTATCAGAACCAAGCAGGTGTTGCGAGCGTGCTACCGGGTCAGTTCTAGCCTCGCCAATTGGAGTACTCACCACGTTTCGTTGCAATTCGGTGCGATTGCCCCGGTGTGATCATCACGCATTAGTCAGTACCGTCTGGCCCTGCTTCGATACGTGTGCGTCCGAGTTCAAGAACCAGCCTATAAAGACAGGTAGACAACATGTCGTCATCAATTTCATCCATGGCAACAACGACCATCCCGGAAGTCACGCTAGGCGCGTCCCCACAGCCCAGCGCGCGGGGAGCGTCGCCTCAAACCATCACGATCGAGCAAGGCATCCGCGCGGCCGGCGTCGGCCGGTTCCAGTATCGGCTCTTCGTCATCTTCGGCCTGGTCTGGCTGGCTGACGCGATGCAGGTGCTGTCGATCGGCTTCACCGCGCCGTCGATTGCGGCGACCTTTGGCATTCCCGTACCGACCGCTCTGCAGACCGGGACGATGTTCTTTGTCGGCATGCTGATCGGCGCTTTCGTGTTCGGCCGGCTGGCTGACAGGATCGGCCGCCGGCCCGTGCTGATGATGGCGGTGGTCATCGACGCCATCTGCGGTGTCGCTTCCGCTTTCGCACCGGACTTCCAGTGGCTGCTGTTGCTGCGCTTCCTGACCGGCATCGGCGTCGGCGGCACGCTGCCCGTCGACTACACCATGATGGCCGAGTTCCTGCCCTCGGACCGGCGCGGTCGCTGGCTGGTCCTGCTGGAGTCGTTCTGGGCCGTCGGCACGATCCTGCTCGCCATTCTTGCGCTGATCGCCGTGTCGCGAGGCAATGATGCCTGGCGGCTGATTTTCCTCGTCACGGGCATCCCGGCCCTGGTCGGCGTGGTGTTCCGCTTCTTTGTTCCCGAGTCTCCGCTCTACCTGAATAAATCGGGTCGCTCGGCCGAGGCGCGCGCGGTGCTGCAGCGTGTCGCCACCGCCAATCGCGTGTCCGTTGAAATCGGCAACCTGGAGCCGCAGCCGATGGAGCGCAAGTCGGTCTTTGCGCTGTTCGCGCGCGGCTGCCGGCGCCGCACCATCTGCCTGCTTGCCGCCTGGGCGCTTATCTCGATCGCCTACTACGGCGTTTTCGTCTATCTGCCGGTCAAGCTGGCGGGCCAGGGCTTTGGCTTCATGCGCGGCCAGGTCTTCCTGATCGTGCTCGCGCTGGTGCAGCTCCCCGGGTTCGCGCTGGCCGCGCACGGCGTCGAGCGCTGGGGCCGCAAGCCGACCCTGATCGGCTTCCTGCTGCTCAGCGCGGCAGGCTGCATGCTCTACAGCCTGGGTACGTCCACCGCGCTTATCGTCGGCTCGACCCTGCTGATGAGCTTCTCGCTGCTCGGTACCTGGGGCGCCCTCTACGCCTTCACGCCCGAGGTGTACCCGACCGACCTGCGCGCCAGCGGG
Organism: Cupriavidus sp. FW305-26; assembly: GCF_058787975.1. Classification (NCBI taxonomy): domain Bacteria; kingdom Pseudomonadati; phylum Pseudomonadota; class Betaproteobacteria; order Burkholderiales; family Burkholderiaceae; genus Cupriavidus; species Cupriavidus sp. FW305-26. The sequence goes on along the minus strand of NZ_JBYTAH010000007.1, from coordinate 139,445 downwards.
ATGGGCACTGCGGGTGCGATGGCGCGCTTTGGCGGCCTGTTCGCGCCGTCCATCATTGCACCGATCATGGCCAGCCAGTTCACCCTCGCCCTGGCGCTGCTTTCGTCATTTCTTGCCGTGGCGGCGATCGCCATCTACATGGTGGATATCGAGTCGAAGAACCGCGCGCTTGACTAGCGCAAGGCGCCGCCGGACGCTCCCGGCGGTTCAGGGAGCCCGCCGGCGGCGCTGGCGTGGGCGGGTCCCGGAAGCGAAGCCACGGGCAGGGCGGCCCGCTTCCATTACAATCCGGCTGCAACGGCGCGGCGCGCTGGTCGACCCGATCTCGCCGCCCGCTTCACCTGCTTGCCCCTATCCCGCCGAGCCCTCGCCGCCAGCCATGAAACAAGACCCGCGCTTTCCCAACCTGTTCATCCTCGACCACCCGCTGATCCAGCACAAGCTCTCGCACATGCGCGACAAGGAAACGTCGACGCGCACCTTCCGCGAACTGCTGCGCGAGATCACGCTGCTGATGGGCTATGAGATCACCCGCAACCTGCCGCTGACCACGCGCCGCATCGAGACGCCGCTGGTGGAGCTGGACGCGCCGGTGATCGCCGGCAAGAAGCTGACCATCGTGCCAGTGCTGCGCGCGGGCGTGGGCATGAGCGACGGCCTGGTCGAGCTGATCCCGTCGGCGCGCATCGGCCATATCGGCGTGTACCGCGACGAGCAGCACCGCCCGGTGGAATACCTGGTGCGGCTGCCCGACGTGGAGGACCGCAGCTTCATCCTGTGCGACCCGATGGTCGCCACGGGCTATTCGGCTGCGCATGCCGTGGATGTGCTCAAGCGGCGCGGCGTGAAGGACGAGGCCATCACCTTCGTTGCGCTGGTGGCGGCGCCCGAGGGCGTGGAAGTGTTCCAGAAGGCGCATCCGAACGTGCAGCTGTTCGTGGCCTCGCTCGACAGCCATCTCGACGAGCACGCCTACATCGTGCCGGGCCTGGGCGATGCGGGCGACCGCCTGTTCGGCACCAAGAACTGAGTGGCGCGCGGCGGGCTGGCTTGCGCTTGACCGGCCTCAATAGTCCGCGCCACAGGGCTCCCTACACTGGCGGCAGGCGCCGGCGAGACCTCGCCGGCGGCCATCGCCAAAGCAAAGGGAGCCAAGCATGGAAGCCTTCAAGATCCTGTTCAGTACCAGCACCGGCCTGATGAGCCTGGGCGTGATCGTCTTCATCATCGGCATGGGGTGGTTCTTTGCGCGGATGTTCGCGCGCAAGATGCGCGAGGATGCGGCAGCGGCCAAGGCGCAGCAACAAGCGCAGCGTCGCTAAGGGAAAGGGCCGCATCGTGCGGCCCTTTCCGTCATTGCGTCAGTCCGGGTCTTTACTTCTTCTTGCCCAGCAGGCTCCCCAGCACGCCGCGGATCAGCTCGCGCCCGACCTGCGAGCCCACCGTGCGCGCGGCCGACTTGGCCATCGACTCCAGGATCGAATCGCCGCGGCCGGTCTTGCCGGTGCCCTTGGTCAGCGTGCCGAAGATGTCGCCGGCCGTGCCGAGCCAGCCGCTGTCCTGCTCGCCCGCTGGCTGCCCCGCCGGCGCGCCTCCGGCGCCCTTGCCGTTGCCATTGCCGACCGTCGCCACGCTGCCGCGCAGCTTTTCATAGGCGGATTCGCGGTCCACGGTCTTCTCGTAGGTGCCCGCCACGAGCGAACCGGCGATCAGCTGCTTGCGCTCTTCCTCCGTCGCCGGGCCGATGCGGCTGCCCGGTGCCAGCACCCAGGCGCGCTCGGTCACGCAGGGCGTGCCCTTGGCATCCAGGAACGACACCAGGGCCTCGCCCACGCCCAGTTCGCCGATCGCGGTTTCCAGGTCCAGCTTGGGGTTGGCGCGCATGGTGGTGGCCGCCACCTTGACCGCCTTCTGGTCGCGCGGGGTAAAGGCGCGCAGCGCATGCTGCACGCGGTTGCCCAGTTGGCCCAGCACGGTGTCGGGGATGTCGATCGGGTTCTGCGTGACGAAGTACACGCCCACGCCCTTGGAACGCACCAGCCGCACCACCTGCTCGATCTTGTCGAGCAGCGCCTTGGGCGCATCGTTGAACAGCAGGTGGGCCTCGTCGAAGAAGAACACCAGCTTGGGCTTGTCCAGGTCGCCGGCCTCGGGCAGCTTCTCGAACAGCTCGGACAGCATCCACAGCAAGAAGGTCGCGTACAGCCGCGGCGCGTTCATCAGCTTGTCGGCGGCCAGGATATTGACCACGCCCTGGCCCTTCTCGGTCTGGATGAAGTCTTCCAGGTTCAGCATCGGCTCACCGAAGAAGACATCCCCACCCTGCGATTCCAGCGCGATCAGCCCGCGCTGGATGGCGCCGATCGAGGCGGCCGAGATATTGCCGTACTCGGTGGTGAACTGGCCGGCGTTGTCGCCGACGTACTGCAGCATGGCGCGCAGGTCCTTGGCATCGAGCAGCAGGAGGCCATTGGCGTCGGCAATGCGGAACACCAGGTTCAGCACCCCCTGCTGGGTGTCGTTCAACTCCAGCATGCGCGACAGCAGCAGCGGGCCCATGTGCGAAACCGTGGCGCGCACCGGGTGGCCCTTCTCGCCGAACACGTCCCACAGCGTGGTCGGGCACGCGCCCCATGCCGGCTCCGGCAGGTTCAGGTCGGCCAGGCGCTGCTTGAGCTTGTCGGACGGCTGGCCAGCCTGCGAAATGCCGGTCAAGTCACCTTTGACGTCCGCCATGAAGACCGGCACGCCCAGTCGCGAGAAGCCCTGCGCCAGGGTCTGCAGCGTGACGGTCTTGCCGGTGCCGGTGGCGCCGGTGATCAGCCCGTGCCGGTTGCCCATCTGCGGCAGCAGCACCAGTTCATGTTCGGCGTTCTTGGCGATGAGGATGGGGTCGGCCATGATGTTCCTGGGGTTTTGAGGTCTGGCACCGCGGGACTCGCCACGGCAGCGGCGCGGGCAGGCCCGCGTGATAAAATCCTGGGCTGATTATAGCCAGCCGCCAGGCATATCCGTCACCTGGCGCGCGCTGTCCGAGGGCTTTGCCACCCCGGCCACGGCGCGCATGGCAACCCCGCACAACATCACCGCAGATCACCGCATTCCGCTTCGGAGAGAATCATGGCCGGTCACTCGAAATGGGCCAATATCAAACACAAGAAGGCCGCCGCTGACGCCAAGCGCGGCAAGATCTGGACCCGCCTGATCAAGGAAATCACCGTTGCCGCCAAGCTCGGCGGCGGCGATGTCGACTCCAACCCGCGCCTGCGCCTGTCGATCGACAAGGCCATGGACGCGAACATGCCCAAGGACAACATCCAGCGCGCGATCCAGCGCGGCGTGGGCGGCATGGAAGGCGCCAACTACGAAGAAATCCGCTACGAAGGCTACGGCCTGGCCGGCGCGGCCATCATCGTCGACTGCCTGACCGACAACCGCACCCGCACCGTGGCCGAAGTGCGCCATGCGTTCTCCAAGCACGGCGGCAACATGGGCACCGAAGGTTCGGTGGCGTTCATGTTCACCCACTGCGGCCAGTTCCTGTATGCCCCCGGCACGCCGGAAGACAAGCTGATGGAAGCCGCGCTCGAAGCCGGCGCCGACGACGTCGTCACCAACGACGACGGTTCGATCGAAGTCACCTGCCCGCCCAACGATTTCTCGGCGGTCAAGGCCGCACTGGAAGCCGCCGGCTTCAAGGCGGAGGTGGCCGACGTGGTGATGAAGCCGCAGAACGAAGTCAGCTTTGCCGGCGACGACGCGGCCAAGATGCAGAAACTGCTCGACGCCCTGGAAAACCTGGACGACGTGCAGGAAGTCTTCACCAACGCGGTGATCGAAGACTAAGCTGCAACAAGCCCCCATCGGCGGCGCCCCGGACACAGCCCAGGCCGCCGCCTTTTAGTATGTGTTTCTTTTCTGGCAGTGATCATGAAAGTATTGGTTGTCGGCTCGGGTGGACGTGAACACGCGCTGGCCTGGAAATTGGCCCAGTCCCCCAAGGTGCAGGTGGTGTACGTGGCGCCGGGCAACGGCGGGACCGCGCTCGACAAGCGCCTGCAGAATGTTCCGCTGACCGACCCCGAGGTCATCGCCGCCTTTGCCGAGCGCGAGGGCGTGGCCTTCACCGTGGTTGGCCCCGAGGCCCCGCTGGCCGCCGGCATTGTCGATATCTTCCGCGCCAAGGGCCTGCGCATCTTCGGGCCGACCCAGGCTGCCGCGCAGCTGGAATCGTCCAAGGACTTCGCCAAGGCGTTCATGGAGCGCCACGGCATCCCGACCGCCGCTTACCAGACCTTCTCCGACGCCACCCAGGCGCACGCCTACATCGACGCCCAGGGCGCTCCGATCGTGATCAAGGCCGACGGCCTGGCCGCGGGCAAGGGCGTGGTGGTGGCGATGTCGCTGGAAGAAGCGCACACCGCGGTCGACATGATGCTGGCCGACAACAAGCTCGGCGACGCCGGCGCGCGCGTGGTGATCGAAGAGTTCCTGGACGGCGAGGAAGCCAGCTTTATCGTGCTGGTCGACGGCAAGAACGTGCTGGCGCTGGCCACCAGCCAGGACCACAAGCGCCTGCTGGATGCCGACGCCGGCCCCAACACCGGCGGCATGGGCGCGTATTCCCCCGCCCCGGTGGTCACGCCCGCGCTGCATGCGCGCGCGCTGCGCGAGATCATCCTGCCGACCGTGCGCGGCATGGAAAAGGACGGCATCCCGTACACGGGCTTCCTGTACGCCGGCCTGATGATCGACAAGGACGGCAACCTGAAGACGCTGGAATTCAACTGCCGCATGGGCGACCCCGAAACCCAGCCGATCCTGGCGCGCCTGAAGACCGACCTGGTCGATGTGATGGAGCACGCCGTCAACGGCAAGCTCGACAGCATCGAGCTGGACTGGGACCGCCGCACCGCGCTGGGCGTGGTGATGGCGGCCTACGGCTATCCCGACAGCCCGCGCAAGGGCGATGCCATCACCGGCATCCCGGCCGAGACCGACGACAGCGTGACCTTCCACGCCGGCACCACCCTCAAGGACGGCACCCTGCTGACCTCGGGCGGGCGCGTGCTGTGCGTGGTGGGCCTGGCCGACACCGTCAAGGCAGCGCAGCGCGCCGCCTATGCCGCGGTCGAGCAGATCCGCTTCGACGGCATGCAGTACCGGACCGACATCGGCTACCGCGCCATCAAGCGCTGATCCTTCCCGGCAAACGCCGTTCCGGCCGGCATGGCTGATCCGCCTTGCCGGCCAGCTTTGGACCTGCGCGACCCGCCGGCCGCCTCAGCCGGTACAATCGTGACAACGCTGTGACGCGCCCGGCAGCCGCCAAGGCTGCCGGGCTGCCCTCAGCCCGGTCCATCCGCTTTCCGCCAACCATGATCGATTCCCAGGCAGTCCGTGCCTATCTGCTCGGTCTGCAAGACCGCATCACCGATGCCATCGGTGCCATCGACGGCCAGCCGTTCCTGACCGACGCCTGGGAGAAACCGCCCACCGAACGCCTGCGCGGCAGCGGCCGCACCCGCATCCTGGAAGGCGGCGCGGTGATGGAGCGCGCCGGCGTGGGCTTCTCGCACGTGAGCGGCGACACCCTGCCGCCGTCGGCCACCGCCAACCGGCCGGAGCTGGCCGGGCGCAGCTTCGAGGCCATGGGCGTGTCGCTGGTGTTCCACCCGCGCAATCCCTATGTGCCCACGGTCCATATGAACGTGCGCTGCTTCCTGGCGCTCAAGCCGGGGGCCGAGCCGGTATGGTGGTTCGGCGGCGGCATGGACCTGACGCCCTACTACGGCGACGCCGGCGACTGCGCGCACTTCCACCGCGCCTGCCAGCAGGCGCTGGCGCCCTACGGCGACGACCTGTACCCGCGCTTCAAGCAGTGGTGCGACGAGTATTTCTTCCTGCGCCACCGCAACGAGGCGCGCGGCGTGGGCGGGATCTTCTTCGATGACTTCTCCGCGCTGGGCTTCGAGCGCAGCTTCGCCATGATGCAGTCGGTCGGCGACGCCTTCCTGGACGCCTACCTGCCGATCCTGCAGGCGCGCAAGGACACGCCCTACGGCGAGCGCGAGCGCGGCTTCCAGGCCTACCGGCGCGGGCGCTACGTCGAATTCAACCTCGTGTTCGACCGCGGCACGCTGTTCGGCCTGCAGTCGGGCGGACGCGCCGAATCCATCCTGATGTCGATGCCGCCGCTGGTGACCTGGCGCTATGACTGGCAACCGGAACCGGACAGCCCCGAAGCGGCGCTGTACACCGATTTCCTGCCAGCGCGCGACTGGGCCTGACGCCTGACCTATGGCCAATCCAGCGCAACACCGCAAGCCCGCCGCCGACGCGGGAGAACCGCCGCAACCGTCCGCCCGCCCCTATCGCCTGGGTATCCTGGGCGGCACATTTGATCCTCCCCACGTCGGCCACCTGGCACTGGCGCGGCTGTGCATCGAACACCTTGGGCTGGATGAGCTGGTGTGGATACCCACCGGCCAGTCGTGGCAAAAAGGCGACGACGTGACCCCTGCCGCCGACCGCCTGGCCATGACCGAACTGGCCGCCGCGGCGCTTGGCGACAGCGGCGCCAGAGTCCGCGTGAGCCGCATGGAAGTGGACCGCGCCGGCCCCAGCTACACCATCGACACGGTACGCCAGCTGCGCGCCGAATACGGCCCCGAAGCCTCGCTGTGCTGGCTGATGGGCGCCGACCAGCTGCTGCGCCTGCACACCTGGCACGGCTGGCAGGCACTGTTCGAACACGTGCATCTGTGCACCGCCACGCGGCCGCGCTTTGAGCTGGCGGCACTGGAGGGTCCGGTGCTGGCGGCACTGGCCGAACGCCAGGCTGACACGCACCTGATACAATGCACGCCCTCCGGCCGGATGTGGATCGACCAGACGCTCGCCGTCGACCTGTCTTCCACCCACCTGCGCCAGCGGCTGGCAGCCGGCCAGCCGGCAGATGACCAACTGCCGCCCGGCGTGGCACACTACATTGCCAACCACGGGCTGTACCGCGACGCCCCGGCCAGGGCATGACCGGGGTTGCACCAGTCCCGGCGCCCACCCCCAACCGATCTCAGCTGAACAAGAAGACACCATGGATATTCGTAAACTGCAACGCGCCATCGTCGACGGCCTCGAGGATGTCAAAGCGCAGGACATCAAGGTGTACGACACCAGCCACCTGACTGAACTGTTCGACCGGGTGGTGATTGCCAGCGGGACATCCAACCGCCAGACCAAGGCGCTGGCAGCGTCGGTGCGGGATACGGTGAAGGGAGCCGGCGGCCATATCGTGGCGGTCGAGGGCCTGGAAACCGGCGAATGGGTGCTGGTCGACTGCGGCGACGCCGTGGTCCACATCCTGCAGCCGCAGTTGCGCCTGTACTACAACCTGGAAGAGATCTGGGGCGACAAGCCGGTGCGCATGAAGCTGGCCGCCGGCGGCCGCGGCCTGGCCAAGGCCAGCGAGCCGATGGACGAGGACGAGGACGAGGCCCCGGTGCGCACCGTGCGCCGCGCCAGCAACCTGCGCCCCGCGCTGGCCCGCCTGCCCGAAGGCATGAAGGAGCCGTCGCCGCCGATGGGCCATGAGGACACCGACGCGGACGCCATCGCCACCATCCGCAAGCCGGCCCGCAAGACCGCCACCAAGACGGCAGCGACCAAGACCGCCGGCACCCGCGCCGCGGCGCCGCGCAAGACCGCTGCCGGCACCACCGCGCGCAAGACTGCAACCAAGACCGCGGCCAAGAAGGCCCCGAGCAAGAGCGCAGCAGCCAAGCCGGCCGCGCGCAAGCGCACCACCCGCTCGGCCTGAGTCCCGGCGCGCGGCCGCCCGGCGGCCGCGCAGCATGACCCATCCCTGCCCCATGCAACTGGTGATCGTGGCCGTCGGCCACAAGATGCCCGGCTGGATCGAAACCGGCTTCAGCGAGTACGCCAAGCGCATGCCGCCCGAGCTGCGCATCGAACTGCGCGAGGTCAAGCCCGAAACCCGCTCGTCCAGCAACAACGCCGCCACCGTGATGCAGCGCGAAGCCGCGCGCATCGAGGCGGTGCTGGGCTCGCTGTCGAAGCAATGCCGCATCGTCGCGCTGGATGAGCGCGGACGCGACTTCACCACCGTGCAACTGGCCGCGCAGCTGACCGACTGGCAGCGCGAGGGCGGCGACGTGGCCTTCCTGATCGGCGGCGCCGACGGGCTCGACCCCGCCCTGAAAGCCCGCGCCAGCACCCTGATCCGGCTGTCCAGCCTGACCCTGCCGCACGGCATGGTGCGCGTGCTGCTGGCCGAGCAGCTGTACCGCGCCTGGTCCGTCACACAGAACCACCCCTATCATCGGGCCTGATCCCGGCTGTCGCCGGAAGGCCCCTCCGCCGCGATGCCCGACACCCTGCACGACTATCTTTACCTCGCCTCGCAGAGCCCGCGCCGCCGCGAGCTGCTGACCCAGCTCGGCGTGCGCTACGAACTGCTGCTGGCCGATGACGACGAGGATGCCGAAGCGCTCGAGGCCGTCCAGCCCGGCGAGCCCCCCGACGACTACGTCCAGCGCGTCTGCGCGCTGAAGGCCGAAGCTGCGCTGCGCCGTCGCGAACGCCGCGCGCTGCCCGATGCGCCGGTGCTGACCTCCGACACCACGGTCTGCCTGGGCGGCCGCATCCTGGGCAAACCCGCCGACGGCGCCGATGCCGCGGCCATGCTGGGCGCGCTCTCGGGCAGCACCCACCGCGTCCTGACCGCTGTGACGATCGTGTCGACCACGGGCATGCGGCATGCGCTGTCGATCTCAGAAGTCACCTTCCGCCCGATGCAGCCCGCCGAGATCGAACGCTACGTCGCCAGCGGCGAGCCGCTCGGCAAGGCCGGTGCCTACGGCATCCAGGGCCGGGCGGCCGAGTTCGTCGAGCGGATCAGTGGCAGCTATTCAGGTATCATGGGCTTGCCCTTGTTTGAGACGGCGGCGTTACTTCGCCAGGCCCGCCTGCAGTTCTGAGCAGCGCCCTCCGTGCCCAGACAAGACCCGGCCCAGCGCCGGGCCACCCTATACAGCCGGGCCACCGGCGACGCGTTTCACCCGCTATGACTGAAGACATCCTCGTCAACATCACGCCCCAAGAGACCCGCGTCGCCATCGTGCAGCAGGCCGCGGTGCAGGAATTGCATGTCGAACGCACGCTCACGCGCGGGCTGGTCGGCAATATCTACCTGGGCAAGGTGGTGCGCGTGCTGCCCGGCATGCAATCGGCCTTTATCGATATCGGCCTGGAGCGCGCCGCCTTCCTGCACGTGGCCGACATCTGGCATCCGCGTGATGCCGACCGCAACAATTCCACCCCGCAGCTGGCCATCGAGAAGACCCTGTTCGAAGGCCAGGCACTCATGGTGCAGGTAATCAAGGACCCGATCGGCACCAAGGGGGCGCGCCTGTCCACCCAGGTGAGCATCGCCGGGCGCACCCTGGTGTACCTGCCGCAGGACCCGCATATCGGCATCTCGCAGCGCATCGAGGGCGAAGTGGACCGCGAGGCGCTGCGCAGCCGCGTGCAGGGCCTGGTGCCCGACGACGAGCGCGGCGGATTTATCGTGCGCACCATTGCCGAGGAAGCGACCGACGAAGAACTCGGCAACGATATCGCCTACCTGCGCAAGATCTGGGGCGCGATCCGCCAGAACGCCACTACCCTGCCCGCACCCAACCTGCTTTACCAGGACCTGAACCTGGCCCAGCGCGTGCTGCGCGACTTTATCAACGACGCCACCGGCGTGATCCAGATCGACTCGCGCGAGAACTACCAGATGCTGCTGGAGTTCGCCAAGGAATACACCCCGGCGGTGCTGCCGCGGCTGTCGCACTACACCGGCGAGCGCCCGATCTTCGACCTGTTCAATATCGACGCCGAGATCGAGAAGGCGCTGTCGCGCCGGGTGGACCTGAAGTCGGGCGGCTACCTGATGATCGACCAGACCGAGGCGATGACGACCATCGACGTCAACACCGGCGGCTACGTGGGCGCGCGCAACTTCGACGACACCATCTTCAAGACCAACCTGGAGGCGGCCCACACCATCGCGCGGCAGCTGCGCCTGCGCAACCTCGGCGGCATCATCATCATCGACTTCATCGATATGGAGAACGCCGAGCACCGCGACGCGGTGCTGTCCGAGCTGAAGCGAGCGCTCGCACGCGACCGCACCCGCATCACGGTCAACAGCTTCTCGCAACTGGGCCTGGTCGAGATGACGCGCAAGCGCACGCGCGAGTCGCTGGCGCATGTGCTGTGCGAGCAATGCCCGGTCTGCCACGGCAAGGGCCAGGTCAAGACGCCGCGTACGGCCTGCTACGACATCCTGCGCGAGATCATGCGCGAATCGCGCCAGTTCAACCCGCGCGAATTCCGCATCCTGGCCTCGCAGGAAGTGATCGACCTGTTCCTGGAAGAAGAAAGCCAGCATCTGGCGATGCTTGGCGACTTCATCGGCAAGCCGATTTCGCTGCAGGTGGAATCGACGTTCCACCAGGAACAGTACGACATCATCCTCATGTGAAGATGCCGGCGCAGGCATGGAAAGGCCCGCTCACTGGCGGGCCTTTCCGCATTCTGGCCGGACTAGGGCCGGATCACGACTTGCGGACTCACCACGAAGGCAGGTTCGGGCTGGTAATACACAGCCGGCGGCGGCTGGTACACGACCGGCCGGTCCTTGCACTTGCGCTCTTCCTTGTACTCGCCGTTGTCTTTCCACTTGCGCTTGATCTTGCAGTTGCCGACCCAGAACTCTTCCTTGTAGTCGCCGCCCTTGTGCCGGCGCGCGTAGCGGTGATCATCATCGTCGTCCCAGTCGTCATCGGCATGGGCGGCGGCGGAGAGGGTGCCAAGGAGCACGGGCAATACGATGAGGGCAACAAGGGCGCGGGGCTTCATTTTGGCGGCGGCGAGCGATGGTTGAGAAAGGCTAGCACGCCGCATTCCGCATCTGTGTATCAAGCTGATTACGAACGTAACTGCGCTGCAGCGCCTGCGCGTGTCCGCTAGCGTCCGTCTCCTTACGGACTCGGTGATGGTCCTACTCCAATTCCGTTTGCCATCCGCTATAACTAAGCCAAGGTAGTCAGCGGCATCCGCACGGATGCCGCGCCCGGCTTGCCGCCCCGATGCGGGGCGCGGCCCGGTCGGCAAGCAAGGAGTCCGGCATGAACGCCACGAACCATGGGACCTGTCTGCTGGCCCTTCTGTTGTCGGTGGCGTGCGCGCCATTGCCGATTGTCAAGCGCGCCCCCGCACCGCCGCCCGAGGCGAAGGGCGAAGCAGTCGCCGCCGCGCCCAAGGAGCGCGCCACCCCGATCGCGAACAAGACCATCAACATTGCCGCCGCCTGCAAGCGCACCGAGGAAGACGGCTTCCGCGAAGACGCGCTGATGGACGTCAAGGCCAACGAGGTGCGTGCGCTCAAGTGGAAGCTATGGGTATCGCGGCGCGGCAGTTGCGAATTCAACCTGGCCGAGTTCCGCCAGGTCCGCGCGACCCCGCACATCGAACTGCAGGCCATCGACGGCAGCCAGTGCAAGCTGCTGGTGTGGCAGGATCCGCGCCGCGTGACGCTGGCCCATAACCGCTGCGAGAAGCACTGCACGCCCGGCATCTACGAGCAGGCGTGGCCGGTGCTGTTCGACCCAAAGAGCGGTGCCTGCGCCGAGGTGCGCTGAGCCGCTGCGGCATTACTTCGCTTTCGGCACCCGGCCCATCAGGTAGAACTCGTCGTTCGGGCGCATGCTGACGGTGTTGGCCATCCGGTTCGACAAGCCGAAGAACGCCGTGATCGCGGCAATATCCCAGGCATCCTCCTCGGAAAAACCGTGCTCGCGCAGCGCAGCAAAGTCGGCATCGCCCACTTCATGCGACGCCTTGCACACCTTCACCGCGAAGTCGAGCATCGCGCGCTGGCGCTGCGGAATATCCGCCTTCAGGTAGTTCACCGCCACCTGGTCCGCCACCAGTGGCTTCTTCTCATAGATGCGCAGGATCGCGCCATGCGCCACCACGCAGTACAGGCACTGGTTGGCACCGGAAGTCGCCACCACGATCATCTCGCGCTCGCCCTTGGTCAGGCCGCCCTCCTTGAGCATGAGCGCGTCGTGGTAGGCGAAGAACGCGCGGAACTCGTCGGGACGGTGCGCAAGCGCCAGGAAGACGTTGGGGACGAAGCCGGCTTTTTCCTGGACTTCCAGGATGCGGGCGCGGATGTCGTCGGGGAGGTCGGTCAGCGCGGGAACGGGGTAGCGGCTGATGGCGAATGCCGGGTCGGACATGGTGGTCTCCTGTTGGATAGGCGTCATCGATCGTGAGCTTCTGATGCAGATACTAACGGATCGGCATGGGTGTGGCGGGCGCCATGTCGCCCATGCACCGCACGGACACATGTCCCCTGCATCAGGCATACTACGCACCTTCCGAACCAGGCAGGCATACTGCCCACCATACTGTTCCTGATGAAACGTATTCTCATCGTCAAGCTGACCTCTCTCGGCGACATGGTGTTCACCCAGCCGCTGGTCGCGGACCTGCAGCGGGCCTTTCCCGGCGTCAAGATCGACTGGATCGCCGACTCATATTGCGCCGACGTGCCGCGCTGGAATCCGAATATCGAGCGTGTGATTTCCGCGCCGCTGCGCGGCTTCAAGAAATCGCGCAATTGGGCAGGCTTGCGTGCGATCTTCAGCGCGCTGCGTGAACTGCGTCGCGAGAAGTACGATGCGGTGCTGGACGTCCACGGCGTCTACAAGAGCGCCATCGTGACGTTCCTGGCACGCACGCGCAATCGCTATGGCTACCCCGTGGCAGAGTTGGGCGAGAGCGGCGCTCGCTTCGCCTACAACCATGTGTTCCAGCCATTTGTCGAAGAAGATTGCGCGCGGCAGCGGATGCGCCGCGCCGTCAGCCGCGCCCTGGGCTATGAGCTGACCAGGGACATGGACTACGGCCTGGAGATGCCAGCAGACACGCCGGCGCCGGCCGCCAAGGGTCCGTACGCGATGCTGTTCCATGCCACCTCGAGCGAGGAAAAGAAGTGGCCGGTCGCCGACTGGATCAGCGTGGGCAGCGCGATCTCGGCTCGCGGGCTGCGCGTGCTGGTGCCCTGGGGCAACGACGCGGAGCGCAAGGAAGCCGAAACCATCGCCGCCAGCGTGCCCAACGCCGAAGTGATGCCACGCCTGAGCATCACCGGTGTGGCGCAGATGGTAGGCAAGGCATCGCTGGTGGTTGGCATGGACACCGGCTTCGTGCATATCGCCGATGCGCTGCGCCGCCCGACCGTGATCCTGTTCACGACCACGTCGCGCCACCTGTACGGCGTCGATGCGCCGGGCCGCGCGGTCTCGCTGGGCGGCGGCGGCGTGGTGCCGCGGCGGGATCAGGTGCTGGCTGCCATCGACGAAGTGCTGGGCGTGCAGCCGCCCGTCACCTCGCCAAACTGAGCACGAAGGAAACGACAAAGGCCGGCGCAAGCGCCGGCCTTTGTCGTTGGCAGGTCCGTTACCCTTGCTGCGTCGCGAACTGGATCCGGTGCAGCCCGGCGTACAGGCCGTTGGCCGCAAGCAACTGCGCGTGCGTGCCCTGCTCCGCCACGCGCCCGTGGTCCAGCACCGCGATGCGGTCAGCATTCTCGATGGTGGACAACCGGTGCGCAATCACCAGCGTGGTCCGGCCCTTCATCAGTTCCTCCAGCGCCGCCTGGACCTGGCGCTCGGACTCCGAATCCAGTGCCGAAGTCGCCTCGTCCAGGATCAGGATCGGCGCGTTCTTATACAGCGCCCGGGCAATCGCCAGCCGCTGGCGCTGACCGCCGGACAGCTTCATGCCGTTGTCGCCAATATTGGTGTTCAGGCCCTCCGGCAGCCCCTTGACCGTTTCCGTCAGGTAAGCGGCCGCCAGCGCGCGCTCAACGCGGGCCATGTCGATCTCGCGGTCGGATTGCGCGCCATATGCCACATTGGCGGCGACGGTGTCGTTGAACAGCACCACGTCCTGGCTGACGAAGGCAATCTGGTTGCGCAGGTCCTTCAGCGACAACTCGGTCAGCGGCGTGCCATCCAGCAGGATGCGCCCGCCAGTCGGGTCGAAGAAGCGCGGCACCAGGTTGACCAGCGTGGTCTTGCCGCTTCCCGACGGGCCCACCAGCGCCACCACTTCGCCCGGACTGACGCGCAGGTCAATGCCCTCCAGCGCGGCGCGCGATGCTTCACCGTAGCGGAAGCCGACTTGCTCGAAGGCCAGCTCGCCACGGGCACGACCCAGCATCTTGCCACCGTCCTGCGGCTCGATCGGCTCATCGATCAGCCGGAAGATCATCTCGGCTGCGGTGATGCCGCGTGTCAGCGGCTGGTTGATGTCGGTCAGGTGCTTGAGCGGCGAGATCAGCAGCAGCATCGCCATCACAAAGCCGGTAAAACCGCCCACCGTGGTCTGGTTGGCCTGCGCCTGCACCATCGCAATGGTGATGATCACCGACAGCGCCAGCGCGGCCAGGAAGGCCGTGACCGGCTGGTTCAACCCGCCGGCAACCGCCATGCGCATCGAGTAGTTCTTGAGCCGCTCGGCCACGGTGCGGAAGCGGCCCATCTCGTAGGCCTCCCCGCCGTGCAGCTTGACCACCTTGTAGCCGCCCACGGCCTCTTCCACGACATAGGCAGCGTTGTTGGTAAAAGCCTGGTGATCGCGGTTGAGCTTGCGCAGCCGGCGGTTGATCTTCGACATCAGGTAGCCGATCACCGGCAGGATCACCGCCACGATCAGCGTCAGGCGCCAGTTGGTATAGAACAGGTAGATCAGCAGCGCGACAACCGTCAGCGAGTCCCGCACCAGCGTGATAAAGACGCTGGTCAGGATCTGCAGCACCTGGTTGACCTCGAAGATCACGGCGTTGATCAGCGAAGCCGCCGTGTTGCGGTGGAAGAACGACGCCGGCGCCTGCAGCAGGCGCTCGAACATCTGCAGGCGCATCTTCAGCAGCACGCGGTTCGAGATCAGGTTCAGCAGGTAGCCCGAGGCAAACTGCGCCACGCCGCGGATCAGGGCCACGCCGGTCAGGATGGCGGGGACATGCCACAGCGTGCCGGCGTAGTCGCCGCCGAAGCCCTTGTCGAGCAGGTCATTGACAACCTTGGGGATCACCCCTTCGCTGCCCGCAACCACGGCCATGGCGAGGATAGCGCCGATGAAGATGCGTAACTCGGGGCGCAGGTAAGACCAGAGCCGGCTGGCCATGCTGGACGGCACGGCGGCACCTGGCGAAATGGGCGGTTTGGATGTGGTCACTGATATTTCTTGTGTGTGGAGGCGGCGTGCCGGCCCGGCGCTAGCCCGGCCGCTTCTGCCGGGCTACCCGAAGGAAGGGCCTGACGATGAGCTGGAACAGGAAGCGCTGATAGACGTAGCGGCGCAGATAATAGCCGATGCTGCGCTGAGCCTTGTCGGTGGCGTCCAGGTCGGCGCGATGCGTTTCGAGCGACGAGGTCTCGGCCAGCTCGGTCAGGCCGATGCAATATGGCACCACCGCACTGACCGACACCAGGCCCTGCTTTTCGAAGGCCGACCAGTAGTCGGCCGCGCACCACATCGGCTGCAAGCCCGCCAGCAGCCGTCGCGCTGCGGCACGCGTCACCACGTAGCCGTGCGCGCGCCACCATTCGCCGTAGCGCCTGACCAGGCGTCGTTCACCGCCGAGCCTGCGGGCACCCCAGCGGGTGTACTTGTCGACATGGGACAGCAGCACTACCTCCGCCCGGTCCGGATCCAGGCGCGACTCCAGGTCGGCCAGCACGGTTGCCAGGTCGGGGCCAGGCGAAGCATCGTCCTCCAGCACCAGCGCAAAGGCGGCGCCGTCGTCGAGCATCTTGCGGTATACACCGAGGTGGCTCAACCCGCACCCGACCTCGCCCCGGCTCATTGGCCGGTAGCGCGCGGCGGCGGCCGCGGCATCGTACTTGCTGGCCACTTCCTGCTCCGCCAGCACGCGGCCATCCACGGCCCGGAACACCTGGAACGGGATGCCAAGGCCCGCCAGCTGGCCGGAAATGCGCTCCCGGCGTTCCCGCGCGGAGTCGAGATTGATGACGTAGGCGCCGATCATGCGGCCAGCACCAGTGTGTCCAGTCTTGCCCGGATTGCAGCCGGCAACAGAGAGACCAATGCTGCACGCGCAGGCAGAAGGAAGACTTCTTCCATCCCGGCGGAACGGAACAATTGTGCTCGTATCATCAATTTGAGTTTCAGGGAGCGGCCCGCTAGCCGACTCGATGGCATCAGGGTGCGCGGAGGGCGCCATGCGCCAGTGCGGTAGAATACGCGGTCTCGATCCAGCGCCTGGCGCCGTGGGCGACTCCGGCGGCCCGTCGGTCTTGTCCGACCTGCGTGCCTCCCCTATGTTCCATGAGAGTCTCGGCCGTCATCATTACCAGGAATGAAGCTCACAATATCGGGCCATGCCTCGAAAGCGTGTCCTGGTGCGAAGAGGCGATTATAGTGGATTGGGCCAGCACGGATGACACTGTGGCGATTGCGCGTGCCGCCGGCGCCACCGTCATCCAGACCGACGACTGGCCTGGCTTCGGCCCGCAGAAGAACCGCGCGGTTGACGCCGCCACGGGCGACTGGATCCTGAGTCTCGACGCCGACGAACGTGTCACGCCCGCCCTGCGCGACGAGATCCTGGGCCATCTGAAGCGGTCCGACGCCCACGCGCTTGCGCTGCCGCGCCTGTCAGCGTTCTGCGGCACCTTCGTGCGCCACGCCGGCTGGTACCCGGACTATGTGACCCGGGTCTTCCGCAAGGGCCGCGGCCGCTTCACGGATGACCTGGTCCACGAACACCTGAAAGTGGACGACCCGGTCACCCATCTGCGCGAGCCGCTGATCCATTACAGCTACCGCACATTGTCGGACGTGCTGCGCAAGATCGACAGCTACTCCAGCGCAGGCGCGCAGCAGGCCTACGCGCGGGGCAAGCGTAGTTCGGTGGCGTCCGCCGCGGGCCACGGCCTGTGGGCCTTCATCCGGACCTACCTGCTCAAGCGCGGCTTCCTGGACGGCAGCGCAGGCTTCGGCGTGGCGCTGATGAATGCGCAGGCAAGCTACTACAAGTACGCCAAGCTGGCGCAGTTGCAGGCCGACACCGATCTCAAGGCAGCCGCCCCTGAGGTCACCCGTTGAGGCGCCGGCCGCCCCTCCCCTTTATTCCATGCATCGATGAAAGTTGGCATCTCCTGCAATCGCTTCGGCGCTGGCGGCGGCCTGGAACGCTATGCGCTCGACATCAGCCGGGCCATGGCAGGCCGCGCCGGCACCGAGGTGTCGGTCTACGCGCGCCGCTTCGACGCCGGCGTGGCAGAGTCGGCCGGCATTGTCCCGCACCGGATCGTGGTGTCGTGGCTGCCCGGCAAGCTGCGCGACCGCTACTTCTCGTGGCGGCTGCAAGCGCGCCGTCCCGCGGACGAAGTGCTGATCGGCTGCAACCGCGTGCGCGGCTCCGATATCGCCATCTGCGGCGGCACCCATCGCGGCTATCTCGGCGCGCGCGGCACGACAGCGCGCCGCTCCGACCAGTGGCAGATCGACCTGGAGAGTGCGCAGTATGCTGGCGCGCACCGCGTGGTGGCACATTCGGCGCTGATGCGCCGCGAGGTGATCGAGCTGTACGGGATGCCGCCGGACCGCGTGGAACTGATCTACCCGCCGGTCGACACGCAGCGCTTCACGCCGGTCGACGCCGACGCGCGCGCCGCGTTGCGCCGTGAGTTCGGTTTCGGTGACGATGAGGTCGTATTCCTGTTCCCGTCTTCGGGCCATGCCCGCAAGGGTTTCGACCTGCTTGCCGACTATTTCTCCAAATCGGACCTGCCGATCACGCTTGCCGTGGCCGGCCGTCCGGTCGGGCGCACCATCCCGCGGGTACGGGAACTGGGCTACAGCAGCCGCATCGACGCGCTCTACCGCGCCGCGGACTTCACCATCCTGGCGTCGGGCTATGAACCGTTCGGACTGGTCGGCGTGGAATCGGTGCTGTGCGGCACACCGCTGGTCTTTGCCGACAATATTGCCTGCCTGGAGGTGATCCGGCCGCAGGCGGTGCATGCCTTCGCACGCGATCGCGCCGAGACGCTCGACCGCGCGATTCACGCCGCGGTCGACGCGGCACGCAGCGGCCAGGGCCGGCTGGCGAATCCGATGGCGATGCTCAACTACGATCCGGGCATCGAGGCCCACGTCGACGCGCTGCTAGCACTGGCGGCCAGCGCGCGCGCCGCCCGGCAGGCGGCCTGAGACCGCCGCTGCCGTCGGCTTATTCGTAGAGGGTACTGACGCTGTCCGGCGACAGTGCCAGCCGCAACGCGGTCAGCGCCTCGTCGGAGGGCACCACCTTCCAGTCCGCTCCGAGCATGGCCTCGCACGAAGCCGCCCCCGACTGGTAGTGGATGCGCACCGGCAAACCCTGTCCACCGCTGGCGCGGGCCAGGTGCGGCATCAGCAGTTCGCGCAGCATCCCGGTCGAGGAATTGCCATTCATCGACAACCGCACGGCGCTGGCAAACTTGACGCGTGCGGCCACCAGGTCCATCACCGATTCCGCCGTAAACCTCACCCCACCGGTAAACGTATCGTGCCGCGCGTTCCCCGTGGCGATCAGCAGCTCGTCCTCGCGGAACATGTGCCGGTTGGCGTCGAACAGCTCGTTGAACACCGTCATCTCGACCAGCCCGGTGCCGTCGTCGAGCGTGACGATCACCATCTTGCCGCGCTGCGTCATCTGCGTGCGGACGCCGCTGATCACGCCGGCGATGGTCTTGCCGCGCACGTCGCGGCCGAAGCCGCCGCCGTTGCCCTGCACTTCCTTTTCCAGCGCGGCCAGCGTGCCCTTGTTGAAGCGGCGCACCTCGTCGCGGTAGGCATCGAACAGGTGGCCTGAGAAGTAGTAGCCGAGCGCCTGCTTCTCTTCCTGCAGCGTGCGCTTGGGACTCCAGCGCGGCTCGTCGAGCAGCTCGGGGCGGTGCGCATCGCCGGCATCGCCCATCAGGTCGAACAGCGACACCTGGTTGGCGGACTCGGCCTTCTGCTCGGCGGCCTCCATCGCGATCGGCACCGAGGCCAGCAGCTGGGCGCGGTTGTCGTTCAGGCTGTCGAAGGCGCCGGCGCGGATCAGCGCCTCGATGGTGCGGCGATTGACCTGGCGGCGGTCGACGCGTTCGCAGAAGTCGAACAGATCGGTGAACGGGCGCTCCTCGCGTGCGCGCAGGATATCTTCGATCGCGCCCTGGCCGCTGCCCTTGATGCCACCAAGGCCGTAGCGGATGGTCTTGGGGTCGGTCGGCGCGAAGCGGTATTCGCTGGCGTTGACGTCCGGCGGCAGCACCGCGAGCTTGTTGAGCTTGCAGTCCTCGTAGAGGATCTTGACCTTGTCGGTGTCGTCCATGGCGAGCGACATGTTGGCTGCCATGAATTCGGCCGGATGGTGGGCCTTGAGCCAGGCGGTGTAGTACGCCAGCAGCGCATACGCGGCCGCGTGCGACTTGTTGAAGCCGTAGCCCGCGAACTTCTCCATCAGGTCGAAGATATCGTCGGCCTGCTGCGCGGAGAGGCCGTTCTTGTCGGCGCCTTCGCGGAACATGACGCGATGCTGGGCCATCTCCTCGGGCTTCTTCTTGCCCATGGCGCGGCGCAGCAGGTCGGCGCCGCCGAGCGAGTAGCCGCCGATGATCTGCGCCATCTGCATCACCTGCTCCTGGTAGACCATGATGCCGTAGGTCTCTTTCAGGACGGGTTCGACGCGCGGATCCGGGTACTCCACCTTCTCGCGGCCGTGCTTGCGCGCGCAGAAGCTGGGGATCAGGTCCATCGGGCCCGGGCGGTACAGTGCCACCAGCGCGATGATGTCCTCGAAGCGGTCAGGCTTGGCGTCCTTCAGCATGCCCTGCATGCCGCGGCTTTCCAGCTGGAACACGGCGACCGTGTTGGCGGTCTTGAGGATATCGAAGGCGGGACCGTCGTCGAGCGGGATATGGCTGCAGTTCCAGTCAGCCTTGCTGGGGTCGAGACGGCGGATATAGCGCTCGGCCCAGTCCAGGATGGTCAGCGTGGTCAGGCCCAAAAAGTCGAACTTGACCAGGCCGGCGGCCTCGACGTCGTCCTTGTCGTACTGGCTGACCACGCCGCTCATGCCGTCGTTCTGCGCGCCCTGCGTGTACAGCGGGCAGAAGTCGGTCAGCCGGCCGGGCGCGATCAGCACGCCGCCGGCATGCATGCCGACGTTGCGGGTCATGCCTTCGACGCGCTGTGCCAGCTCCAGCAGCTGGCGCACTTCTTCCTCGTTGCTCTCGCGCTCGGTCAGCAGCGGCTCTTCCTTCTTGGCTTCCTCGATGGTGACCAGCTTGCCCGGCTTGAACGGGATCAGCTTGGCGATGCCGTCGACAAAGCCGTAGCCGAGATCGAGCACCCGGCCCACGTCGCGCACCGCGGCCTTTGCCGCCATGGTGCCGAAGGTGGCGATCTGCGATACCGCGTCCTTGCCGTACTTCTCTTTCACGTACGTGATCACGCGATCGCGGCCGTGCTGGCAGAAGTCGATGTCGAAGTCGGGCATCGAGACCCGTTCCGGGTTCAGGAAACGCTCGAACAGCAGCGCGTACTTGAGCGGATCCAGGTCGGTAATGCCGAGCGCATACGCGACCAGCGAACCGGCGCCCGAACCGCGGCCCGGTCCCACCGGCACGCCGTTGTTCTTGGCCCAGTTGATAAAGTCCGCCACGATCAGGAAGTAGCCGGGGAAGCCCATCTTGATGATGGTGCCGGTCTCGAATTCCAGCCGTGCGTAGTATTCCGGGCGCTTGGATTCGCGCACCGCCTCGTCGGGGAACAGCACCGTCAGGCGCTTCTCCAGCCCGTCCTTGGCCATGTAGACCAGGTAGTCGTCCAGCGACATGCCGTCGGGCGTCGGGAACAGCGGCAGGCGCGGCTTGCCCAGTTCCAGCGTCAGGTTGCAGCGGCGCGCGATCTCGACCGCGTTCTCCAGTGCCGAGGGGATGTCGGCGAATAGCGCGCACATCTCGTCCTGGGTCTTGAAGTACTGGTCGGTGGTAAAGCGCCGCGTGCGGCGCGGATTGGCCAGCAGCTCGCCCTCGGCGATGCACACGCGCGCCTCGTGCGCGGTGTAGTCGTCCGGCGTCATGAACTGCACCGGATGCGTGGCCACCACCGGCAGTTGCAGTTCCGCCGCCAGTTGCACGGCCTGCTGCACGTAGGCATCGGTGCCGGCATTGCCGGCGCGCTGCAGTTCGATGTAGAAGCGCTGCGCGAATACCGTGGACCAATGCTGTGCCGCGCGGCGCGCACCGTCGGCATTGCCGTTGGCCAGCGCCATGCCGATATCGCCACCCATTGCGCCCGACAGGGCGATCAGGCCGGTCGCGAGCGGCAGGTCGTCTTCGCCGGGTTCCAGGAACCAGGCCGGATCGATCTCGGCGCGGCCGCGGTGCTGGTTGCCCAGCCACGCACGCGACAACAGCATGCACAGGTTCAGGTAGCCGCGGCGGTCCTGCACCAGCAGCAGCAGGCGCGACGGCTTGTCGCGGTCTTCGGCGTTGGTGAGCCAGACGTCGGCACCGACCACCGGCTTCACGCCCTTGCCGCGCGCCTCCTTGTAGTAACGGATCAGCCCGAAGGCGTTGGCGAGATCCGTCAGGGCGAGCGCGCCCATGCCGTCGGCGGCAGCGGCCTTGACGGCGTCTTCCAGGCGGACGATGCCGTCCACGATGGAGTATTCGGAATGCAGGCGGAGGTGTACGAAGCGGGGTGCGGACATGGGCGACATTGTACCGGCTCGGGCCGCTGGCATGCCTCCGATATTGCGTGCGGGCGGCCTGGCGCGAGGGCCCGGCATAGCTGATCGGAGTGCTTGGGAATGCGCGGCGGCGGCGCCCGCACGCGTTATAATTTCACCTTTCCAATCAGGCAGTTATCGCAAGCCGTCGGCGCCCTTCGGGACGCGGCCGCGCAGGCGCAGTCTCCCATGCAGATCGTCAATATTTCCGCTTACAAATTCGTCTCGCTGGACGACATCGAGACCCTGCGCCCGGCCATGCGCGAGCGCTGCGAAGCGGCCGGCCTGAAGGGCACGATCCTGCTCGCGCCCGAAGGCATCAATATGTTCCTGGCCGGGCCGCGCGCAGCCATCGACGGTTTCATGGACTGGCTGCACGCCGATGCGCGCTTTGCCGATATCGCGCCCAAGGAAAGCCTGTCGGAAAACCAGCCCTTCAAGCGCATGCTGGTGCGCGCCAAGAAGGAAATCATCACCATGAAGATGCCGCTGATCCGCCCCGAGGAAGGCCGCGCGCCGTCAGTGCGTCCGGCCGAACTGAAGCGCTGGCTGGACCAGGGGCACGACGACGAAGGCCGCCCGGTGGTGATGCTGGACACGCGCAATGATTTCGAAGTCGCGGTTGGCACGTTCGAAGACGCCGTGGAATATGACATCGCCAAGTTCAGCGAATTTCCCGAGGCGGTGGCGGCCCACAAGGCGGAGCTGGAAGGCAAGACGGTGGTGTCGTTCTGCACCGGCGGCATCCGCTGCGAGAAGGCGGCGATCCATATGCAGGAAGTCGGCGTCGAGCGCGTGTACCAGCTCGAGGGCGGCATCCTGAAGTACTTCGAGGAAGTCGGCGGCAGCCATTATCGCGGCGACTGCTTCGTCTTTGACTACCGCACCGCGCTGAACCCCAACCTGGAGCCGGCCGGCCCCAAGCAGTGCTTTGCCTGCCGCGCGGTGGTCACGCCGCAGGAGCAGCAAAGCCCGCACTACGTGGTCGGCAAGAGCTGCCCCCACTGCATCGGCAGCAAGGACCAGGCCGCAGCGTAAGAAGCCGGCGGCTCAGGCGGCCAGCAGGTGGTAAAGATTGCGCAGCATGCCCGCGGTGGCGCCCCAGATAAAGCGGTGGCCGCCAGTCTCGCGCGGATAGGGCATGGCGTAGAACACCCGCTCGCCGTCGACCCAGCGGAACAGCCGCCGTTCGTGGTGGGATGGGTCCATCAGAAACGCGAGCGGCACCTCGAAGACATCGGCAACCTCCGAGGCATCCGGGCGCAGCGTGAAACCGTCGCGCACCAGCCCTACCACGGGGCTCACGTGGAAACCGGTGCCGGTAATGTAGTCCGGCAGCGCACCCAGCACTTCGACATAGTCGCGCGCCAGCCCCACCTCTTCTTCCGTCTCGCGCAGCGCGGTGTCGATACGGTTGACATCCCATGACTCCTGCCGCCCGCCCGGGAAGCTGATCTGCCCGGCATGCGCGCTCAGGTTGGCATTGCGCTGCGTCAGCAGCACCGTCAGGCCGTCATGGCGCTCCACCAGCGGCACCAGCACGGCGGCGTCGCGCAGTCCGCGGCTGCGGTCATAGACGCGCGATTCATCGGTCAGCTCCGGCGCCCAGGCCGGCGGCACCCGGAAGCGGTGCCGGATAAAGTCCACCTCAAGCCGCGGCGCGCTCAGGGCGCCGTTGCGCAGGTCGGTGTCGATGACGGGGAGGGATTCGGGATCGAAAGCAGGACGCATAACATCGCAAGTATGACAGAAGCGCGCATTCTGGCGCTGCAGCAAAAAGCGCCTGCCGCTTCCACCGTTGCGCCGCGCCAATGCAAAAAGGGCACCCTGGGGTGCCCTTCCTGAGGAAACGCTGGCCGGGCTGCCCCGGCCGGCATGCCCAGCTTACTGCGCAGCCTTGGCAGCGACAGCAGCCTTCGACACCAGCTTTTCCTTGATACGTGCGGACTTGCCCGAACGCTGGCGCAGGTAGTACAGCTTCGCGCGACGCACGTCGCCGCGACGCTTCACTTCGATGGCAGCGATCAGCGGCGAGTACAGCTGGAACGTACGTTCCACGCCTTCACCCGACGAGATCTTGCGCACGATGAAGGACGAATTCAGGCCGCGGTTGCGCTTGGCAATCACGACGCCTTCGTAGGCCTGCACGCGCTTGCGGTTACCTTCCACCACGTTCACGCTGACAACCACGGTGTCGCCAGGCGCGAATGCGGGGATGGTCTTGTTCGCGGTCAGACGCGCGATCTCTTCCTTCTCGATCTGCTCGATGATGTTCATCGTTTTTCTCCGTAGCCATCGTGCCGGCGTTGTATGCCCCAGGCATTGCCCGGGCCCCGGCAGAGGATGGGGTTTTACCTGGCGGGGGTCTCCCCCCGCCCTTCCTTCGCCGCCCATTCCGACAAGAACTTCTCGTCGGCCCGGGTCAGCAAACCTTGTTTGCGAGCGGCCTCGATCAGATCGGGACGCTTGCTCGCGGTATTGGCCAGCGCCTGCTGGCGCCGCCATTTCTCGATCTCGGCGTGATGGCCCCCGAGCAGGATCTCGGGCACCCGCACGCCTTCATATTCTTCCGGCCGCGTGTAGTGCGGACAATCCAGCAGGCCGTTGACAAAGCTGTCCTGCACGGCCGACTGCGCATCGCCCAGCACGCCCGGCAGATGCCGCACCACGGCGTCGATCAGCGCCATCGCCGGCAGTTCGCCGCCCGACAGCACAAAGTCGCCGAGGCTGATTTCCTCGTCCACGCGGCGGTCGATCAGCCGCTGGTCGATGGCCTCATACCGGCCGCACAGCAAGACCAGGCCCGGCCGTTCGGCCAGTTCCATCACCTTGGCATGCGACAGCGTCTTGCCCTGCGGCGACATCAGCACCACATGCGGCTCTGGCACGCCGGCCTGCGCCTGAGCCGCCACCGCGGCATCGATCGCGTCATCCAGCGGCTTGGCCAGCATCACCATGCCGGGGCCGCCGCCGTAAGGACGATCGTCGATGGTGCGGTAGTTGTCGACCGTGAAATCACGCGGATTCCAGGTACGCAAGCCATAGCGCTGCT
Organism: Cupriavidus sp. FW305-26; assembly: GCF_058787975.1. NCBI lineage: Bacteria > Pseudomonadati > Pseudomonadota > Betaproteobacteria > Burkholderiales > Burkholderiaceae > Cupriavidus > Cupriavidus sp. FW305-26. The sequence continues at coordinate 114,519 of NZ_JBYTAH010000007.1, read as the reverse complement.
GCTTTGCCGCCCGGCTGGTGATACCCCAGTCGGTCAGCGCGCGAAACATGTCGGGAAACAGCGTGATCACATCGAACTGCATCCGCTCTCTCCCTTCCGAACCCCGCACCGCGAAGGCACGGGTTCAGTAATCGAGCCCCCAGTCGACCACGATGCGCTTGCCCGCGGTATCGACCGAGCGCAGGAACGCATCGACAAACGGGATCAGCCGTTCACCGGCCTTGCCGTCAGGGAGCACGCAGGCCACCTGCAGGATCTGGTGGGCACCGTTGTCGATCAGCCCGGACACCTCGCCCAGCAACTCGCCTTGCTCGTTGCTGACGGTGCAGCCGATCAGGTCGACCCAGTAGAACTCATCTTCTTCCGGTGCGGGAAAATCCGCACGCCGGATCCACACGCGACGGCCCTTGAGCGCTTCCGCAAGATTGCGGTCGACCACGCCGGACGCTTGCGCCACGACGGTGCCGCTGTGCTCGCGCGACTGCGCGATCTTCACGCAGACGGGCTGGGCACGCGACGCATCGGCCGCCACCAGCCCCGCCTGCGGCGGTGCCAGCAGCCACCAGCGGCGGGCATGCAGCAGGGCCGAAGCATCATCGGCATGCGGCAAGACCTTGATCCAGCCGCGGATGCCGTAGGCAGCGCCAATATAGCCGACCTCCACCAGGTCTTCCGGCAGGGGGTCGGCATACAGGAGCGCCGCGGGCAGTTTGCATGCCTTTTGCGGCTCGCCCTGGGGCTGAACCAGCGGTCGGTTCAGCGGCCGGGCGGCGCCCTGCTTTCGTTCAGTCACGTGTGCAATAAGAACGCGCCCGGCCGGCCGTAAAAACGGCTCGACGGGGCGCGCTGCAGGCGACTATCAGGCAGCAGCCTTGGCGGCGCCTTGCTTGACCAGGCGGGCAACGGTCGGCGACAGCTGGGCGCCAACACCTTGCCAGTAGGCCAGGCGGTCTTGCGCCAGGCGCAGGCCTTCTTCACCTTCCGTAGCCAGCGGGTTGTAGAAACCAACGCGCTCAATGAAACGACCATCGCGACGGTTGCGCGAGTCGGTGGCGACGATGTTGAAGAACGGGCGCTTCTTGCTGCCGCCGCGAGCCAGACGGATAACGACCATGGAATGATTCCTCAGAAAACGGGGTGTTCGAGGACGTTCGAACACGAAACACAAGAGTATAGCCCAATTACCGAGGCCAAACAAACACTTAGGTGATTGACGCGCGCCTGCCGCGCAGGCATCGTGGCAAAAACCGCGACAGGAGGCCCGACATGCGCCCCGTTCTGCACTTCATGGCTCGCACCTTACGGCCTGCTTCCCTGCTCGCCATTGTACTGCTGGCAAGCACCGGGTCCGCGCCGGCCGCCCTGCCGCTGGACCAGGTCCGGCTGCCGCCTGGTTTCCGCATCGAGGTGCTGACGCAGGACGTGCCGGGTGCACGCGCCATGGCGATGTCGCCGTCGGGCACGCTCTTCGTCGGCTCGCGCAGCGAAGGCAAGGTCTACGCGGTGACCGACGCGCTGGGGGCCCGGCCGCGCGTGCGCACGGTCGCCACCGGGCTGCGCATGCCGGTCGGCGTGGCGTTGCACGACGGCAGCCTGTACGCATCCTCGGTGTCGAAGATCGTGCGGATCGACCATATCGAGGCCAGCCTCGACCAGCCGCCGGCACCAGCGGTGGTGAGCGACCGCTTCCCGACGGACGGGCATCACGGCTGGAAATTCATCGCCTTCGGCCCCGACGGCTACCTCTACGTGCCGGTCGGCGCGCCATGCAATATCTGCGCGCCGGACGAGAACCGCTACGCCAACATCATGAAGATGAAGCCCGACGGCAGCGACCTGCAGGTGGTGGCACGCGGCGTGCGCAACACCGTCGGCTTCGACTGGCACCCGGCCACGCGCGAGCTGTGGTTCACCGACAACGGGCGCGACCGCATGGGCGACGACGTTCCCGACGACGAGCTCAACCGCGCCACCGCTGCCGGCCAGCATTTCGGCTACCCATACTGCCATGCCGGCACGGTTGCCGATCCCGAATACGGCAGCCAGCGCCCCTGCGCCGAGTTCGTGCCACCGGTGGCCCGCCTGGGTGCGCACGTCGCGGCCCTGGGCATGCGCTTCTACACCGGCACGCAATTCCCGGCGGCCTACCGCCACAACGTCTTCATTGCCGAGCACGGCAGCTGGGACCGCAGCGAGCCGTCCGGCTACCGCGTGGTCCGCGTGGCGCTGGACGATGCCGGCAAGGCGGTGCGCCAGGAGGTGTTCGCGCAGGGCTGGCTGCGCGGCGGCAGGCCGTGGGGCCGCCCGGTCGATGTCCTGGTTGCGCCGGACGGTTCGCTGCTGGTCAGCGACGACCTTGCCGGGGCCATTTACCGCATCCGCTACCGACCCTGAATCCCGCTGAAAACCCCACGGAACGGGGGTCTTGGTGGCCGAAACAATCCGTTACACCGGTAACGGGATTGGCATAGGCGCCCCGATGGCCCATGCGTACCATGAACCCATCTTCCAACAGCAACACAGTGCGTCAGGAATCTGGGAATCCGCATGCTCACCCGCTCTCTCCTGCGCGACCTGGTGGCTGGCATCCTGGTGGCCTCGGGCCTGGTCGGCGCGGTTGCCACCAGCCATGCCCAGGTCGCGTTCTGGCAACAAGTACGGCCCGATAGCCGGTCCGCACGGATGCAGCCGCAGCCCCGCGACGGCTGGCAGATGGCCAGCGTGCGCGCCGAGAGCCGCGAGCACGTGCAAGCCCAGATCGACCGCATGGAAGCACGTGCCCGTGCCGACGACCGCCTGAGCGGGCGCCGCGCCGCGCTGGCTGGTGCCCGCGACGACAACCGCGGCCGCGGCCAGGAACGCGACAACCCCAATGAAGCCCGCAACGACTCCCGGCCAGGCAACGTCGGCCCCGGCTGGCAGGCACGTGGCCGCGACAATGGCCGATAACGGTCGCTGCTGACGGCTGTCGGCGCAACCCCGCCTATTGCCGCACGGCCCAACGGTCTTTCGGCTGTTCGCGGAACTCCGCCCCCGCTCTCCCTGTCTCTATTTAAGTGTGTGCCCCGCTTTCCGGGTGCCACGCACAGGCTGCCGCCCGGCGCTGTCCGGGGCTCACAGCGTGCCGTCCAGTGCAGACGGCAATCGAACTGACCTGCCTCTGCCCGACACCTCCTGCCGGACCCGATCAAGACGGCACGGGCGCAGCCTCCAGAAAGACAATAACAATAATTCTGTGAGGTTTATCATGCCATCCCTTCTTAGCGACCTGGCCGAACATGCCGGCCAGTTATCGCTGTCGATCCTGTTCATGGGCATCCTGACCCTGGTCCTCTACGGCGAAACACATATCAGCGAGCACGCGGTGGCCTTCCTGGACGGCCTGCAGTCAGGCTGGCATTAGCGCCGTCCTGCGCGTCTTCTGACGCACTTCCCTTTCTTGCGCTGACTGCCGGCGTACAATGTGGGCCGGCCGGTACCCATGTGCCGCCGTTCCTGTGCCGGTGCATTGCCGGCCCGCAACCGCCGGAAATCCGACCATGCCTGCAGCCACGCCAGCCCGCCATTCCTCGACGCTCGCCTCGCCGCCCGCCCGCGGCAAATCGAAGCTGCTGACGGTGGCGCTGGCGTTCCTGTGCGGCAGCCTGGGCGCGCATCGCTTCTACCTGGGCGGCCTGCGCGATCCGTATGGCTGGGTGCACCTGCTGGCGCTGCTGGCAGGCGCGATCGGCGTGGCCTCGATGGCGACCGGCGCGGGCAGCCCGGCGCTGAACTGGACCTTCGCCGTCGCCGGCGGAGCCTCTGTCATCAGCGCCTTCCTGGCGGCCATCGTCTACGGGCTGCGCCCGGACGACAAATGGGACGCGCGCTTCAACCAACTCGGCAAGCCTACACGCTCCGGCTGGCCGGTAGTGATCCTGGTGATCCTGTCGCTGCTGATCGGCACCGGCCTGCTGATGGCCGGGCTGGCAATCAGTTTCCAGACCTTCTTCGAATCGCAGGTCGAGGCCGCCCGCGCGTTGTCGCAATAGCTGCCGCGGCGACATTGGCGCCGTGCATTTCGACCTGCTCGACATTGCCGTCTTCGTCCGCGCCGCGGCGCTGGGCAATCTGTCGGCCGCCGCGCGCGACCTGGGCTTGTCCACCTCCAGCGCCAGCGCCCGCCTGGGCCGGCTGGAACAGTCGCTGGGCAGCCGCCTGCTGCATCGCACCACCCGGCGGCTGGCACTCACCGCCGACGGCGAGCGCTTCCTGCCACATGCGGAGCAGTTGCTTGCCACCGCGGCTCTTGCCAGCGCATCGGTCGGCACCAGCGCCGAGCGCCCGCGCGGGCAGTTGCGCGTGACCGCGCCGGCGTCCTTCGGGCGCCAGCATGTCTCGCCGGCGCTGCCCGAATTCCTTGCCGCCTACCCCGATATCGCGCTTGACCTGCGCCTGACCGACCAGGTGATCGGACTGGTCGATGCCAGCATCGACGTGGCGCTGCGCATGGGCGTGCTGCCGGATTCCACGCTGGTGGCACGCGCGCTCGCACCCAGCCACCGCGTGATCTGCGCCTCACCCGCCTACCTGCAGCGCCACGGCGTGCCGCGCCACCCGGACGACCTGCGCCAGCACAACTGCCTGGTGCTGGCCGACCAGTCGGCGTGGCGCTTCAATACGCCGCTGGGCGAGACCGTGGTGCACGTGCGCGGCAACCTGCGCGTGGATAACGGCGAAGTGCTGCGTGATGCGGTGGTGGCCGGCGTCGGCATCTCGCTCAAGTCGACCTGGGATGTGGGCCCGCTGTTGCGCAGCGGCGCGCTCGTGACAGTACTGGACGAATACCCGGTGGTGCCGGCAGTGTCGATCTGGGCAGTGTTTCCCAGCCGGCACCTGGTACCGCCCAAGACACGCGCCTTCGTGGATTTCTTCGCCGAGCGCTTCGGCAACCCGCCCTATTGGGACCGGCCCGATACCTAGAGCGCACTGCGCGCTTGCGCACGATCAAGGCCGGCGCAAACGGCGGCTCTCCTTTCCGCCAATTCGCCCATACTGTTAGAGCCGACCGATTCCGGCGGCGTCACGCGCGGCGGGGCCACACCCTGGCGCAAAGGAGCAAGCATCGACATGCCAACCTATGAGGAAGGACGCCTGGCGGCGATCGCTGTCAGGCTGGCGCTGTCCTCGGGACTGCCGCCATCGAGCGCGAAGGCCGCGCTGGAACTCGCCAGCAGCATGATCGGCGACCAGCAGGCCACCGAACGCGCCCGGAAGACTCAGAACAGCGAACCCTGCGGATCGTCCTTGCCGCGGGGCCCCCTGACTGGCGGGCGGAAACGCGACGTATCCAGCTCGAACCGGTTGTAACGAAACCCTAGCCGTTCGGCGGCCTTGTAGAAACGCTGGCGCAGCAAGTCCGCCCACACGCCCGTACCGCGCATGCGCGAGGCAAAGCTGGCATCGTAGGATTTGCCCTCGCGCATGTCGCGCACGCGGTTCATCACCCGTTCCGCGCGCTCGGGAAAATGCGCCAGCAGCCATTCCTCGAACAGCGGCCGCACTTCCCAGGGCAGCCGCAGCACGATGTAGTTTGCATAGACGGCGCCCGCTTCGTGCGCCGCTTCCAATACACGCTCCAGGTCGGGTTCGGTGATGAACGGGATCACCGGGGCGATGCTCACACCCACCGGGATGCCGGCGTCGGTCAGCGTGCGGATGGTGCGCAGCCGGCGTGACGGCGTGGCCGCGCGCGGCTCCAGCGTGCGCGCGATGCCAGCATCCAGCGTGGTGATGGTGACCGCCGCCACCGCCAGCCGCTTCGCCGCCATCGGCGCGAGCAGGTCGATATCGCGCTCGATCAGAGACGACTTGGTAATCAGCGCCACCGGGTGGTCGCACTCGTTCAGCACCTCCAGCACGCCGCGCGTGATGCGCTGTTCGCGCTCGATCGGCTGGTAGGCGTCGGTGTTGACGCCCAGCGCGATGGTCTCGCAGCGGTAAGACGGCCGTGCCAGCGCCTCGCGCAACCGCTCGGCGGCGTTGGCTTTGGCATAAAGCTGCGTTTCAAAGTCCAGCCCTGGTGACAGGTCCAGGTAGGCGTGCGTCGGCCGGGCGAAGCAGTAGATGCAGCCGTGCTCGCAACCGCGGTAGGGGTTGAGCGAGACATCGAACGGGATGTCGGGCGATGCATTGCGCGTCAGGACCGAACGGGCGCGCTCGATATGGACTTCCGTGCGCAGCGGCGGCAGCGGGGCTGCCTCCGGCGACGGTGCGGCTTCGGTGGTACGCGGCGCCTCTTCTGGTGCACTGCTCCAGCCATCGTCGAACGCTTCACGCAGGTCGCGCTCGAAACGCCCCTGCAGGTTGCTCACGGCGCCTCGGCCCTTGCGCGCCACGGGCGGCCGCGGGCCTACCTGCGGCGCGAGTGCGTCGGGGTCGGCATCGGGCCGCGTCGGGCGGCTGCTGACAGGCTTGGGTTTCGGCGGGGGGCGCTCCATGCTGGCCTTGGTCACACTGCCTGGCTCTTCTCCTCGACGGAAATCGCCAGCGTCTCCTTGATCTCTTCCATCACCACATAGCTCTTCGACTGCGCTGCGCCGGGCAGCTGCAGCAGGATGTCGCCCAGCAGCCGGCGGTATTCACCGATCTCGCGGATGCGCGCCTTGATCAGGTAGTCGAAATCGCCCGATACCAGGTGACATTCCAGCACTTCCGGGATACGCAGCACCTCGCGCCGGAACTGCTCGAACATATTGCCCGACTTGTTGCCCAGCGAGATCTCGACGAACACCAGCAGCGCGCTGCCCAGCAGCGCCGGGTTCAGCCGTGCGTAGTAGCCCATGATGACACCATCGCGCTCCAGGCGCTTGACGCGCTCGATGCAGGGCGTGATGGTCAGCCCGACCGCTTCGGCCAGGTCCTTCATCGACATCCGGCCGTCGCTCTGCAGCGCCGTCAGGATCTTGCGGTCGAGCCGGTCGAGGGTGCGCATGGGCTGGCGACTCGTTCTCATGAGTTTTTCCTGTTTTCCTGAGAAATTCGATAACAATGACTGGATTGGTTTCAATAGTATAGAGATAAATCCTTTATCAACTTGTCACCGCAGTTGGAGCCCCCGGACATGCGCGTTCTCGTACTAGGCAGCGGCGTTATTGGCGTCACCAGTGCGTGGTATCTGGCCAAGGCCGGTCACGAAGTGACCGTCGTCGACCGCGAGGCCGGGCCCGCGCTCGGCACCAGCTTTGCCAACGCGGGGCAGATCTCGCCCGGCTATGCGTCGCCGTGGGCGGCGCCGGGCGTACCGCTGAAGGCGATCAAGTGGATGTTCCAGCAACATGCCCCGCTCAGCATCCGTCCGGACGGCACGCTGTTCCAGCTGCAATGGATGTGGCAGATGCTGCAGAACTGCAGCGCCGAACGCTACGCCGTCAACAAGGAGCGCATGGTACGGCTGGCCGAATACAGCCGCGACTGCATCCGCGCGCTGCGCGCGGAGACGGGCATCGCTTATGAAGGCCGCCAGCAAGGCACGCTGCAGGTGTTCCGCACCGACGAGCAGCTGCAAGGCGCGGCCAAGGACATCGCCGTGCTGGAAGAAGCCGGCGTGCCTTACCAGTTGCTTTCGCGCGAGGAACTCGCCGCGAGCGAACCGGCGCTGGCCGCCGTCCGCCACAAGCTGGCCGGCGGCCTGCGCCTCCCCAACGATGAAACCGGCGACTGCGCGCTGTTTACGCAACGGCTCGCGGGCATGGCCGAGCTGCTGGGCGTGAAATTCCTGTACAACCGCTCGATCGACAGACTGATGACCCAGGGCGATGCCGTCACCGGCGCCGTGGTCGACGGCCAGCCGATGGATGCCGACCTGGTGGTGGTGGCGCTGGGCAGCTGGTCGACGCAGCTGGTCAAGCCGTTCCTGCGTGGCATGTCCAACCTGCCCGTGTACCCGCTCAAGGGCTTCTCGATCACGGTGCCGCTGAGCGATCCGTCGCGCAGCCCGGAGTCCACCGTGCTGGACGAAACCTACAAGGTTGCCATCACCCGCTTCGACGACCGCATCCGGGTGGGCGGCATGGCGCAGATCGTCGGCTATGACCGCAGCCTGGATCCGGCCAAGCGCCGCACGCTCGAACACGTGGTCACCGACCTGTTCCCGGGCGCCGGCGATGTCAGCCAGGCCACCTTCTGGACCGGCCTGCGCCCGATGACGCCGGACGGTACGCCGATCGTCGGCCCGACCCAGGTGCGCGGCCTGTGGCTGAACACGGGCCACGGCACGCTCGGCTGGACCATGGCCTGCGGCTCGGGCAAGCTGCTCTCGGACCTGGTCTCTGGCACGTCGCCGGCGATCCGCGCCGACGACCTGTCGGTGGGCCGCTACCTGAAGCCGGCGCGCCATCACCTGGCGCCCAGGCCGGCCACTGCCTGAAGCAGGCTGCCTCGATAAGCAAAAAGGGCGGCCCCGCGGGGCCGCCCTTTTTCTTTCCGGCGACTGTCAGGCCACTCAGAACTGCTCGGCCGTCATCGCATTCACCGGTGCCGCACCACTGACGATGGCATCGCGCAAAGCCGACGCCTGCGACAGGATGTGCTCCGCAAAGAAATGCGCGGTGGCGATCTTGGCGTCATAAAAGCCCGGATCCTCGGCCCGCTTCGCATCGGCGGCCAGCATCGCACGGCCGAACTGCCAGCCGGAGAACACGATGCCGCACAGCTTCAGGTAAGGCACGCTGCCGGCAAAGACGGCGTTCGGGTCGGACTTGGCATTGGCCACGACAAACGCCACCACGTCTTCCAGCGCCGCGCGACCCTTGGCCAGTTGCGCCTGTACCGCGGTGAACCCGGCGCAGCTGTGATTGCCCAGCGCAGCCTCGGTCTCGGCGATCTGCGCGCAGATCGCACGCGCCACGGCGCCGCCGTCGCGCACGGTCTTGCGGCCGATCAGGTCGTTGGCCTGGATTGCCGTGGTGCCTTCGTAGATCGGCAGGATGCGCGCGTCGCGGTAGTGCTGCGCCGCGCCGGTCTCCTCGATAAAGCCCATGCCGCCGTGCACCTGCACACCCAGGCTGGTGACGTCGATCGACAGCTCGGTGCTCCAGCCTTTCACCACCGGCACCAGGAACTCGTAGAAGGCCTGGTTCTGCTGGCGCACCGCTTCGTCGGGATGCTGGTGCGCCGCGTCGCTGGCGGCCGCGGCCACGTAGGCCACGGCGCGCGCGCCTTCGGTCAGCGCGCGCATGGTCATCAGCATGCGCTTGACGTCAGGGTGGTGGATGATGGTCACCGCCTCGCGCGCCGAACCATCGACCGGGCGGCTCTGCACGCGCTCGCGCGCAAAGGCCACCGCCTGCTGGTAGGCGCGTTCGGATACGGCGATGCCCTGCATGCCGACCGAGAAGCGTGCCGAGTTCATCATGATGAACATGTACTCGAGGCCACGGTTCTCTTCGCCGACCAGCGTGCCAATGGCGCCGCCATGGTCGCCGAACTGCAGCACGGCCGTGGGGCTCGCCTTGATGCCCAGCTTGTGCTCGATCGAGACGCAATGCACGTCGTTGCGCTCACCGGTGCTGCCGTCGGCGTTGACCATGAACTTCGGCACGATGAACAGCGAGATGCCCTTGACGCCCTCGGGCGCGGTGGGCGTGCGGGCCAGCACGAGATGGACGATGTTCTTCGCCATGTCGTGCTCGCCGTAGGTGATGAAGATCTTGGTGCCGAACACTTTGTAGGTGCCGTCGCCCTGCGGCTCGGCACGGGTGCGCACTGCGGCCAGGTCCGAGCCGGCCTGCGGCTCGGTCAGGTTCATGGTGCCGGTCCACTCGCCCGAGATCAGCTTGGGCAGGAAGGTGGCCTTCTGTTCATCCGTACCGGCCGTCAGCAGCGCTTCGATGGCACCATCGGTCAGCAGCGGGCACAGCGCGAACGACAGGTTCGCGGTGTTCAGCATCTCGTTGCAGGCGGTGGCGACCAGCTTGGGCAGGCCCTGGCCGCCAAACTCCTGCGGATGCAGCACGCCCTGCCAGCCGCCCTCGCCGAACTGGCGGAAGGCCTCCTTAAAGCCGGGCGTGGTGGTGACCACGCCGTCCTTCCAGCTGCTCGGGTCCAGGTCGCCGGCGCGGTTCAGCGGCGCGACGACCTGCTCGTTGAACTTGGCGGCCTCGTCCAGCACTGCCTCGGCCGTTTCCGGCGTGGCTTCCTCGAAGCCCGGCAGTTTGCTCACGGCCTCTAGCCCGGCCAGCTCGTTCATGACGAACAGCATGTCCTTGATCGGCGCACGGTAAGTCATCGATGTCTCCCAACATGTATGAAAAAGCCGTTCGCGGGTCACCCCCGGAACGGCTCGTACTTGCTACCAGTGCCGGCCGCCTGGCGGCCGGCAAGGCATCAGCCCAGTGCTGCCACCAGCTCCGGCACCACGGTGTTCAGGTCGCCTACCAGGCCGTAGTCGGCCACGGAGAAGATCGGGGCTTCGGCATCCTTGTTGATCGCAACGATCACCTTGGAGTCCTTCATGCCGGCCAGGTGCTGGATCGCGCCGGAGATACCGACGGCGATATACAGCTGCGGCGCGACGATCTTGCCGGTCTGGCCGACCTGGTAGTCGTTCGGCACGAAGCCGGCGTCCACGGCGGCGCGCGAGGCACCCAGCGCGGCGCCCAGCTTGTCGGCCAGCGGCGTCAGCACCTTGGTGTAGTTCTCGCCCGAACCCACGCCACGGCCACCCGAGACGATGATCTTGGCGGCGGTCAGTTCCGGACGGTCGCTCTTGGCCACTTCGCGCGAAACAAACTGCGAAACGCCTGCGTCGGCCACGGCCGGCAGGGTCTCGACGGCAGCCGAGCCACCTTCGGCGGCGGCGGCGTCAAAGGCGGTGCCGCGCACGGTGATGACCTTGATCTTGTCTTCCGACTTGACCGTGGCGATGGCGTTGCCGGCGTAGATCGGGCGCTCGAACGTGTCCGGGGCGTCGACCTTGGAGATTTCCGAGATCTGGGCCACGTCCAGCTTGGCAGCCACGCGCGGCAGGATGTTCTTGCCGTACGGGGTGGCCGGAGCCAGGATATGCGAGTAGTCGTTGGCGATGGCCAGCGCCTGCTCGGCCACGTTCTCGGCCAGGCCGTCACCGAAGTACGGGGCGTCGGCCAGCAGGACCTTGGTCACGCCGGCGATCTTGGCGGCCGCATCGGCCGCGGCCTTGGCGTTGGCACCAGCCACCAGCACGTGCACGTCGCCGCCGCACTGGGCAGCGGCAGTCACGGTGTTCAGCGTGGCGGCCTTGATGGATTGATTGTCGTGTTCAGCAATGACGAGTGCAGTCATGTTATTTCTCCCCCGCGCTCAGATAACCTTGGCTTCGTTCTTCAGCTTCTGCACCAGCGTCGCAACGTCCGGCACCATCACACCCGCGCTGCGCTTGGCAGGCTCGACCACCTTCAGGGTCGACAGGCGCGGCTTGACGTCGACGCCGAGGTCTTCCGGCTTGACGATATCGAGCTGCTTCTTCTTGGCCTTCATGATGTTCGGCAGCGTCACGTAGCGCGGCTCGTTCAGGCGCAGGTCGGTCGTCACCACGGCCGGCAGCTTGAGCGACAGCGTTTCCAGGCCGCCATCGACTTCACGCGTCACCGAGGCCTTGCCGTCGGCAACCACCACCTTGGAGGCGAACGTGGCTTGCGGCAGGCCAGCCAGCGCGGCCACCATCTGGCCGGTCTGGTTGGAGTCGTCGTCGATGGCCTGCTTGCCCAGGATCACCAGTTGCGGCTGTTCCTTGTCGATCAGCGCCTTCAGCAGCTTGGCCACGGCCAGCGGTTGCAGGTCTTCGTTCGATTCCACCAGGATGCCGCGGTCGGCACCGATGGCCATCGCGGTGCGCAGGGTTTCCTGGCACTGCGTGACACCGCACGAGACGGCGATCACTTCGGTGACAACACCGGCTTCCTTCAGGCGCACGGCCTCTTCCACGGCGATTTCGTCGAAGGGGTTCATGCTCATCTTCACGTTGGCCAGATCGACGCCGCTGCCGTCCGCCTTGACGCGGACCTTGACGTTGTAATCCACCACCCGCTTGACTGCGACGAGTACTTTCATGCGCTCACTCCACTGATAGCTGATAGTCAGAAATTTTGTTCGCTCGTCATTATAACCACCGGGTTGGCGGCTCTCCTGTTTTTCGAACGATCGTACTATTTTATCGGCAAAATGATGCCGGGCATAGCCCGGCAGATCCCAGCCGTCCGACGATTGTGCCGCAAACCGGGGCTTGCGGGCATCGTCTGATTGGATGAAACCCTCAAAGTGGCGTCGGCTTACCAGGCGGTAATGACCGAGTCCTTGAAGGTCGATGTGACGTATTGCTTGATTTCCGGCGAGTGATAAGCCTTCACCAGCTTGGCCACCCAGGGCTTGCTCTTGTCAGCCTCGCGGATCGCGATCAGGTTGGCGTACGGACCCTTCGGGCCTTCGATGGCGATGGCATCCTTGACGGGCGACAGGCCGGCCGATTCCGCGTAGTTGCCGTTGATGGCGGCGGCATCCAGGTCATCCAGCGAGCGCGGCAGCTGCGCGGCGTCCAGCTCGACGATGCGGATCTTCTTCGGGTTCTCGACGATGTCCAGCGGCGTGGCCTTCAGGCCGGCGTTAGGCTTGAGCTTGATCACGCCCTTGCTCTGCAGCAGCAACAGGCCGCGCCCGCCGTTGGTGGGATCGTTGGGCACGCCCACGCGCGCACCCTGCTTGAGCTGGTCGAGCGACTTGATCTTCTTCGAGTACACGCCCATCGGGAACGTCACCGTATAGGCGATATGCGTGAACTTGTAGCCGCGGTCCTTGATCTGGGCTTCCAGGTACGGCAGGTGCTGGTAGCTGTTGGCGTCCAGGTCGCCGGCGGCCAGCGCGGCGTTGGGCTGGATGTAGTCGCTGAACTCGACCACCTGGATGTTCAGGCCGTCCTTGGCGGCGACCTTCTTCACCTGTTCCATGATCTGGGCGTGCGGGCCGCCGGTCACGCCGATCTTGATCGGCTTTTCCTGGGCGACGGCGCCCGTTGCCAGCGTTGCGCCGATCGCGGCGCCGAGAATCCATTGCAGCAGGTTGCGACGTTGCATGATATGCGTTCCTGTTTCAGAAAATAATTGACTTGGCGTTGACGGATTAGCGGTGGCTGATACGGCGGACAAGCCAGTCGCCGAAGCTCTGCACGGCCTGCACGAACACGATCAGGATCACCACCACCGCCACCATGACCTCGGTGATATAGCGCTGGTAGCCGTAGCGGATGCCCAGGTCGCCCAGGCCGCCGCCGCCGATCGCGCCGGCCATGGCCGAATAGCCGACCAGGCTGACAAAGGTGATGGTCAGGCCGGCGACGATGCCGGGCATGGCCTCGGGCAGCAGCACCTTCCACACGATCTGGCGGGTGGTGGCGCCCATCGACTGGGCGGCCTCGACCAGGCCCTTGTCGACCTCGCGCAGCGCGCTTTCCACCAGGCGCGCGATAAACGGGATCGCCGCGATGGTCAGCGGCACGATCGCCGCGGTGGTGCCGATCGACGACCCGACGATAAAGCGCGTGAACGGGATCACCACCACCAGCAGGATGATGAACGGGATCGAGCGCACGGCGTTGACCACCACGCCGATGCCGCGGTTGAACAGCGGGTGCGACAGCACGCCGCCACGGTTGGTCAGATGCAGCAGCACGCCCAGCGGCACGCCCAGCAGCGAGCCGACCACGCCCGAGATCGCCACCATCAGCAGGGTCTCGTTGAACGAGGTCAGGAACAGGTCAAACATTTCAGACCACATGCTCGAACTCCTCCACCACGACGCCTTGCGCCTGCAGGTATTCCATCGCCGCCTTCACGTCGGCCAGTTCGCCCGTGGCCATGATCGCCAGCGAGCCGAAAGCCTGGCCCTGGATCTCGTCGATATGGCCGTGCAGGATATTGAAGTCCAGCCCGTAGCGGCGGATCGCCTGGGCCAGCACCGGCTGGTCCACGCCCTCGCCGGTGAAGGCCAGGCGGTAGACATGGTCGCGCCCGTTGCCGAGCCGGCTCTCCACGCGCTTGAGCACGCTGGCCGGCAGTTCCTGCGAGATGACGTCGCCGATCATGGCGCGGGTGACGTCGTGCTGCGGGCGCAGGAATACGTCGATCACGCGCCCGGTCTCCACCACCTGGCCGGCTTCAAGCACGGCCACGCGGTCGCAGACCTGCTTGATGACTTCCATCTGGTGCGTGATCATCACGATGGTCAGGCCCAGGTCGCGGTTGATCTGCTTGAGCAGTTCCAGGATGGAGCGGGTGGTTTCCGGGTCCAGCGCGGAAGTGGCCTCGTCCGAGAGCAGCACCTTGGGCTTGCTGGCCAGGGCGCGCGCAATGCCCACGCGCTGCTTCTGCCCGCCGCTGATCTGCGCCGGATAGCGGCCCTTCAGCGCCGACAGGCCCACCAGGTCCAGCAGCGGCAGCACCGTCGCGGCAATCTCAGCCTTGGGCTTGCCGGCCAGTTCCAGCGGCAGCGCCACGTTCTCATACACCGTGCGCGACGACAGCAGGTTGAAGTGCTGGAAGATCATGCCGATCTCGCGGCGTGCCAGGCGCAGCGCGCCCGTGTCCAGCGCGGTCAGCTCCTGGCCCGCGACGATCACGCGGCCGCTCGAGGGCCGGTTCAACAGGTTGATGGCGCGTACCAGCGTGCTCTTGCCGGCGCCGCTGCGGCCGATAATGCCGAAGACCTCGCCCGCCGCTATCGACAGGCTGACGTCCCGCAATGCATGCACGTCGCCAGACGCGCCCGGGAAGCGCTGCGACAGTCCTTGCAGTTCGATCATGGAAAGGTGACCAAAAGAAAAACGGCAACAGGCGAGGGATCTCCAGCGCTGTTGCCGCTCGTTATTTTTCTGAAGCGCGTATTTTATGCGATTCGCTTCATACCATAAACGACTTTTTACCGATGTCTTTATACGTTCCCGGCATATAAGGGGCAAGAAAGTCGATTATGAGCCACGCCAGGACGGCGAACGCTTGTCAATGAAGGCCTGCACCCCCTCCAGCGCCGACTCGTCCATCATGTTGCAGGCCATGGTCTGGCCGGCCAGCTGGTAGGCGGCCTCGATGCCCATTTCCAGCTGGCGGTAGAACAGACACTTGCCGGCGGCCACCGCGGCGGCCGGCTTGGCGCAGATGCTGGCGGCCAGGCGCGCCACCTCTTCGTCGAGCTGGCCAGCGGGCACCACCCGGTTCACCAGCCCGCGCTCACGGGCGGTTTCGGCGTCGATCATGTCGCCGGTCAGCAGCATCTCCATCGCCTGCTTGCGGTGCAGGTTGCGCGACAACGCCACCCCGGGCGTCGAGCAGAACAGGCCCAGGTTGACGCCGGACACCGCAAAGCGCGCATCGTCGGCGGCCACCGCAAGGTCGCACATGGCCACCAGCTGGCAGCCCGCCGCCGTGGCAATGCCCTGCACGCGCGCAAGCACCGGCTGCGGCATCTTCTGGATCGCCATCATCATGCGCGTGCAGCGGTCGAACAGGCGCCGGTAGTAGTCGTGCGACGGCGAGGCCCGCATCTCGCGCAGGTCGTGCCCGGCGCAGAAGGCTTTGCCGGCGCCGGCCAGCACCACCACGCGCACGGTATGGTCCGACGCCAGCCGGCCGAGGGCTTCGGTCAGCGCGTCGAGCAGCCCTTCTGACAGTGCATTGAACGCCTGCGGCCGATTCATGGTCAGCCGCACCACGCCCGCGGTGTCGCGCGATTCGGTCAGCAGCGGCGCGTCCACGCGCGCATCGGTCTCGGCCATGGCCATGCTCTCCTATCGTTCCAGCAGCACCTTCAGGTGCGCCAGCACGCTGCGGCCCAGCGCGCTCAGGTTGTAGCCCCCCTCCAGGCAGCTGACGATGCGGCCCTGCGCATGGGCGCGCGCAACGTCCACCAGCTGGCCGGTGATCCAGGCGTAGTCCTGCTCCACCAGGCCCATCTGGCCCAGGTCGTCCTCGCGGTGCGCGTCAAAGCCGGCGGAGATAAACAGCATCTGCGGGCGGAACTCATTGAGCCGCGGCAGCCAGATGGTCTCGACCACTTCGCGCACGGCCATGCCGTTGGTATAGGCCGGCAGCGGTATGTTGACCATATTGGGCGCGAGATGCTCGGTGCCGCTGTACGGATAGAACGGGTGCTGGAAAATGCTGCACATCATCACCTGCTCGTCGCCGCGGAATGCCGCTTCGGTGCCATTGCCGTGGTGCACGTCGAAATCGATGATGGCCACGCGCTCCAGCCCGTGCGCCCGCAGCGCGTGGCGCGCGGCGATGGCGACGTTGTTGTAGAAGCAGAAGCCCATCGCGCGGTCGGGCTCGGCGTGGTGGCCGGGCGGGCGCACGCAGCAGAACGCGTTTTCGAACTCGCCGGCGATCACCGCATCGGTGGCCGCCACCGCCGCGCCCGCGGCCAGCGTGGCGGCGGCAAGCGTGTGCGAGTTCATCGAGGTATCCGGATCGATCGCGTGATAGCCACTGGCCGGGCTGGCGCGCTCGAGTGAATCGACATAGTCGGGCCGGTGCACGCGCTCAAGCTGCTCGCGCGTGGCGGGCGGGGCTTCGCGGCGCTCCAGCAGCCCGTCCAGGCCGTGCGAAATCAGGTGATCCTCGATCGCCTGAAGGCGTTCCGGGCACTCCGGATGGAAATGCCCCATCTCGTGCCGCTGGAACTCGGGGTGCGTGTAATAGCCTGTCGGCATCTCTTATCGTCGCGATGTTGTCTCCAATCGCTACGTTAGCACACGCCAGCCCAAGCCACCCAGCGGCGCCGGCGCGCCATCTCGTGACGGCTTGCCGGCAGTTGCCGCAGTGGCATCCGCTATACTCGGTGCGACTTGCAAAGGACATCATGACCGACACCCAGCGCTCACTGCGACGCCCCCTGCTGGGCGCCGCGCTTTCCGCTGCCGCACTCGGACTCTGCGGCCTCTCCCCCAGCCTGCTCGCCGCGGGCAAGCGCCGCGTCAGCATGCGCGAGGAAGAGATCGAACCCGGCCGCTACCGCGACAATCCGCAGACCCGCGCATTTATCGACGAGATGGTGGCCCGCCACCGCCTTGACCGTGGCATGCTGCAGGAGTGGTTTGGCCAGGCGGTCTATTCCGCCACCGTGGTGCGTCTGATCATGCCGCCCGCCACCACCGGCCGCAAAAGCTGGCGCACCTACCGCTCGCGCTTTATCGAGCCGATCCGCATCAACGCGGGCGTGCGCTTCTGGCAGGACAACCGCGACACGCTGCGCCGCGCCGAAGCCGAGTTCGGCGTGCCGGCATCGGTCATCGTCGGCATCATCGGCGTGGAAACCATCTATGGCCGCGACATGGGCACCTTCCGCGTGCTCGATTCGCTGTCCACGCTCGCCTTCGACTACCCGGACACGCCCAACCGCGAAGCCCGCACCACGCTGTTCCGCAACCAGCTGGCCGACTACCTGCTGTGGTGCCGCGACACCCGCACTGACGTGTACTCGGTGCTGGGCTCCTTCGCGGGCGCGATCGGCATCCCGCAGTTCATGCCGACCAGCCTGCGCGAATACGCCATCGACTACGACAACAACGGCCGCATCGACCTGCGCAACAGCCCTACCGACGCCATCGGCAGTGTCGCGCGCTTCCTGCAGCTGCACGGCTGGGAGCCGGGCCGCCCGGTGGTGTGGCGCATTGCCGGCGACGCCGGCAGCCTGGGTATCGCCACCGCCGCGGCCGACGGTGAGCCGTGGCCCACGCGCACGCTCAACCAGCTGACCCGCGCCGGCCTGCGCGTGGACGAGCCGATTGACCCCGCGCGCGAAGGCGAGACTGGCGTGCTGGTGGTGGACTTGCCCACCCCCGACCAGCCGACCGAGTACCTGCTCGGCCTGCGCAACTTCTACGTGCTGACGCGCTACAACCGCAGCTTCTTCTATGCGCTGGCGGTGTACCAGCTGGGCGAGGCGGTCAAGGCGGCGATGGGCTGACGCCAGCTGCCCGCCAAAGCAAGAAAGGCCTCGCATTTGCGAGGCCTTTCTTGTTGGCACCGGTTCAGGTCACGCCGGGAACACGCCGGTCGACAGGTAGCGGTCGCCGCGGTCGCACACCACGAACACGATGGTGGCGTTCTCCACTTCCTCGGCAATGCGCAGCGCCACGCAGAGCGCGCCCGCGGCCGAAATGCCGCAGAAGATGCCCTCTTCGGAAGCCATGCGCCGCGCCATGTGCTCGGCATCGCCCTGGCTCACCGGCTCGGTACGGTCGATGTAGCTGGCATCGTAGATCTTGGGCAGATACGCCTCGGGCCACTTGCGGATGCCCGGGATGCGCGAGCCTTCGGCCGGCTGCGCGCCGATGACCTGGATCTCCGGGTTCTGTTCCTTCAGGTAGCGCGACACGCCGGTAATGGTGCCGGTGGTGCCCATCGCCGAAACGAAGTGGGTGATGCGGCCGTCGGTATCGCGCCAGATCTCCGGCCCGGTGCCCTCGTAGTGCGCCTGCGGGTTGTCCGGGTTGGCGAACTGGTCGAGGATCACGCCCTTGCCATCGCGCTCCATCGAATCCGCGAGGTCGCGGGCGTACTCCATGCCGCCCTTGACCGGGGTCAGGATGATCTCGGCACCGTAGGCCGCCATGCTCTGGCGGCGTTCGAGGCTCAGGTCCTCGGGCATGATCAGCACCATCTTGTAGCCGCGGATGGCGGCCGCCATGGCCAGCGCGATGCCGGTATTGCCGGAAGTCGCCTCGATCAGGGTGTCGCCCGGCTTGATGCGCCCGCGCGCCTCGGCCCGGGCGATCATCGACACCGCGGGGCGGTCCTTGACCGAACCGGCCGGGTTGTTGCCTTCGAGCTTGCCGAGGATCACATTGCCGCGCGCGTCGTTGGCGGCACCGGGGATGCGCTGCAGTCTGACCAGCGGCGTATTGCCGATGGTGTCTTCAATTGTCTTGTAGGCCATGGAGCGAGGGGTCGCGAAAGGGGGTCGCAAACGGGGGATTCCAATTCGCCGGCCATTGTAATCCAGACACCTATCCCTCGCCGGCAGGCGGGATTTACGCTGCCACCCGCCCGCCTGCGCCCATCCTGCCCTGGCTCAGCCCTCTTCGTGGTTGCCTTCGCCCAACAGGTGGTACAGCAGGATGCAGCCGAAGGTGGCAGTCCCGATGCCGCCCAGCGTCATGCCGCCCAGTTTCAGCGTCAGGTCGCCGGCGGCCACCGTCAGCGTGGCGCCAACCGTGATCAGGTTGCGCGAGCTGGAGAAGTCCACCTTGTTCTGCACCCAGATCCGGCCCGCCGTCGCCGCGATCAGGCCGAACACGACGATGGTCAGCCCGCCGATCACCGGACCCGGGATGGTCAGGATCAGCGCACCGAACTTGGGCGAGAAGCCCAGCAGGATGGCCACCGCGGCCGCGACCACGAAGATCAGCGTCGAGTAGATCTTGGTGACCGCCATCACGCCCATGTTCTCGGCATAAGTGGTCACGCCGGTGCCGCCGCCGCTGGCCGACAGCATGGTCGCGATGCCGTCGCCGATGAAGGCACGGCCGATATACGGGTCCAGGTTGCGCCCGGTCATCACGCCGATGGCCTTGATATGACCCAGGTTCTCCGCCACCAGCACAATCGCCACCGGGGCGATCAGCAGCATGGCGCTGAGCTCGAAGGTCGGCGCCGTGAACGCCGGCAGCCCGAACCAGCTGGCCGCTGCCACGCTGGAGAAGTCGATCGGCTTGCCCAGCCCCATCACATTGGTGCCCAGGTAGTAGGCGAGGTAGCCGGCCAGGCCGCCGATCAGCACCGGCAGGCGCCCGATCATGCCGGGCGCACGCACCGCCACCAGCCCCACGGCCACCACCGTCAGCAGGCCCACCCAGGTATCGAGGGCCGCCCCGCTGACCGCCTTGACCGCTACCGGGGCCAGGTTCAGCCCGATCGCCGCGACGATGGCGCCGGTCACCACCGGCGGCATCAGCTTTTCGACCCAGGCGTAGCCCACCGCCTGCACGATCAGGCCGATCACCGTGTACAGCGCGCCGGCGGCGATGATGCCGCCCAGTGCCACCGGGATATTGAGGTTGGGGCCGCTGCCCGCGTAGCCGGTGGCGGCGATCACCACGGCGATGAAAGCGAAGCTGGAGCCAAGATAGCTCGGCACCCGCCCGCGCACGCACAGGAAGAAGATCAGCGTGCCGATGCCGGAAAACAGGATGGCGATATTCGGGTTGAAACCCATCAGGATCGGTGCAATGGCGGTCGAGCCGAACATCGCCACCACGTGCTGGATGCCGGCCAGCAGCGTCTGCCCGGCGGGCAGCCGCTCATCCGGCCCGATCACACCTTCGGTCTTGAGCCGCCACTGCGGCAGGAATCCCGCGTCCTCGCCATTCGCCATATTGTTCTGCTCCCTGTGGTCCGGGCTGGCCGCCTGGTCGGCGGCCGCCGCGTTTGTGCCTGGTTGTTTGGTAGATGCGTGCCTGTCGGCAGTCACGCGCGGCAGATCCTGCCGGCGCGGCGTCCGCATGATACTCCGCCGCCACGGGGCGTGCGAAGCGGCAAGGGTCTAGCACAACCCATACCAGCAAGGAGAGCGCCCGGCCACGTGGCAGCCGGGCGCCAGCCCCTGCGCCTGCTAGCGCGCCGGCTTGGTGGCCGCCGCGGGCGCTGCCTTGGCGGCCTTGGCCGGGGCCGCTGCTGCGGCTCCCTTCGGGCCAATGGCGAGGCCAGCGTCCTGCAGCTTCGCCACGGACTTCGGCCCGATGCCGCTGACGCGCTCGGCCAGGTCCGCGGCGTCCTTGTAGGGCCCACGCTTGTTGCGTTCGTCGATGATGTTGCGGGCGGTGGCGGCTCCCACGCCCTTGACCGAGGTCAGCGCCGCCTCGTCCGCCGTGTTGACATCGATGGCGGCATGCGCGGCACCGCCTGCGAACAGGCAGATGGTTGCAGCAAGGAATACCAGGGAAAAACGCCGGGCAAGTTGCCGGACCCAATGCTTGAACATGAAGGCTCTCCTTTCCTGTGGATGGTCTGAGGTACCACCCCCGCCGGGGCGGCGAGGTCAGGTCAGGATAGGGGCGGGCCGCAGCGGCGGCCCATGCGGCAACAAAAGTTGACACCGGCCGCACGAAAGCGTGTCGGCCGGCTGCGCGCCGATTGTCAGCCGGCGCGTTCGATCAGCCAGCGGCAGTAGCGCGCCACGCCTTCCTCGACGCTCAGGAACGGCTCGCTGTAGCCGGCGCTGCGCAGCTTCGACACATCCGACTGCGTAAAGCACTGGTACTTGCCGCGCAGCGCATCGGGGAACTTGACGTACTCGAGCAGGCCTTCCTGCACCAGTTCATCGAGCGACAGGCGCGGCTTGCCTTCGGCCTCGCGCAGGGTATTGACCACGGTGGCGGCGATGTCGTTGAACGGCTGCGCGCGGCCGGTGCCGAGATTGAAGATGCCGGACTTGTCCGGATGGTCGAAGAAGTGCAGGTTGACCTTGACCACGTCCTCGACCGAGATAAAGTCGCGGCTCTGCATGCCGGGGGCATAGCCACCGTACTCGCCGAACAGCTTCACCGTGCCGTCGGCGCGGAACTGGTTGAAGTTGTGGAAGGCGACCGAGGCCATGCGGCCCTTGTGCGTTTCACGCGGGCCGTACACGTTGAAGTAGCGGAAGCCCACGATCTGCGACAGCGCCGACGGCAGCCGGCGCCGCACGATCTGGTCGAACAGGAACTTGGAGTAGCCGTACACGTTCAGCGGGCGCTCAAACTCGCGGTCTTCGCGGAACACCTGCGAAGCACCGTAGGTAGCCGCCGACGACGCATACAGGAACTGCGTGCCCTGTTCCAGGCAGCTCTCCATCAGCGACAGCGTGTAACGGTAGTTGTTCTCCATCATGTAACGGCCGTCGGTCTCCATGGTGTCGGAGCACGCGCCCTCATGGAATACCGCCCGCACCTTGCCGAACTCGCCGCGGGCAAAGCGCGCGAGGAAGTCCTGCTTGTCCAGGTAGTCGGAGATCTCGCAGTCGACCAGGTTGTGGAACTTGTCGGCACGGGTCAGGTTGTCGACAGCGATGACGTTGGTCTCGCCGCGGTCGTTCAGGCCTTTGACGAGGTTGCTGCCGATAAAGCCAGCGGCGCCGGTGACGATGATGGTCATGGTCGGATCAGGATGGGGGCGCCACGCCTCACGGGGCGGCGCCGAACAATTCAGAATAAGAGACGACGGCGGTACCAAGCTTGCCCACCACGATGGCGCCGGCACGATTGGCATGCTGCACGGCTTCCTTGAGCGGCACGCCGGCACCCAGCATGGTGGCGAGCGTGGCGATCACGGTATCGCCCGCACCCGATACATCATAGACCTCGCGCGCCTGGGCGGAGACGTGCAGCACCTCGGCCTCGGTGTAGAGCGTCATGCCCTCTTCCGAGCGCGTCAGCAACAGCGCCTCCAGCTGCAGCCCGCGGCGCAGGTTCTGCGCGCGGATGGTCAGGTCGGCCTCGGTCTTCCAGGCGCCGACCACGGCACGCATCTCGGCCCGGTTGGGGGTGATCAGGGTGGCGCCGCGGTAGCGCGAGTAGTCGTCGCCCTTGGGATCGATCAGCACCTTGCGCCCGGCCGCGCGGCTGGCGTCGATCATGCGCGTGACGTGGGTCAGACCGCCTTTGCCGTAATCGGACAGCACCAGCACCTGGTAGTCGTTGATCAGGGCCAGGAAGCGGTCCTGTACCGCGGCCAGCACTTCATGCGCCGGCGCGCTCTCGAAATCCACGCGCAGCAACTGCTGCTGGTGCGCCACCACGCGCAGCTTGATGGTGGTGTTGAGCTTGGGATCGCGGTGCAGGTAGGGCTGCACATGGCTCTCGCCCAGCAGCGCTTCAAGCGTGCGGGCCGGCTCGTCGTCGCCGACCACGCCCAGCATGCCCACGCGTGCGCCCAGTGCCGCGGCATTGCGGGCCACGTTGGCGGCGCCGCCCAGGCGCTCGTCGCTGCGCTTGACCTGGACCACCGGCACCGGTGCTTCCGGCGAGATGCGCTCCACATCGCCGAACCAGTAGCGGTCCAGCATCATGTCGCCGACCACCAGGATATGGGACTGCCGGATCTGCTCCTGCGGAATGACGGTCTTGTTCATGAAGATCCTTGGCAATATCGCGCCGGCCGCGGCCGCCGCGTTAGCTTATCGGTTGATGAGTCCGTTGACCCGCCGGCGCCTCATTCGTTCACGGCCTGCCGGGTCGGGCGGCCGATGGCGTGGTACTCCACGCCGGTCTCGACCATGGCCTCAGGCTCATACAGGTTGCGCCCGTCGAAGACCACCGGGGCCTTCAGGCGCCGCTTGATCTGACCGAAGTCTGGGCTGCGGAACACCTTCCATTCAGTCACGATCACCAGCGCGTCGGCGCCGTCCAGCGCATCCATCTGGTTCTCGTGGAAACTCACGCGCGCGGCGCCGCCCGGCAGGTCGGCCAGGTCGGCATCCAGCACGCGCCGGGCTTCGGCCATCGACACCGGGTCGTGCATGCGCAGCGACGCGCCGCGCGACACCAGTTCGCGTGCCAGCACCCGCGACGGTGCCTCGCGCATGTCGTCGGTGTTGGGCTTGAAGGCCAGGCCCCACACCGCAAAGGTGCGGCCAGTCAGGTCATCGCCGAAGCGGCGCACGACCTTGTCGCCCAGCACACGCTTCTGTGCGCCGTTGACCGATTCCACCGCTTCCAGCACGCGCATCGGCTTGCCATGGTCGGCGGCGGTGCGCATCAGCGCCTGCACGTCCTTGGGGAAGCATGAACCGCCATAGCCGGCGCCGGCATACAGGAAGCTGTAGCCGATGCGCGGGTCCGATCCGATGCCCATGCGCACCAGTTCGATATCGGCGCCGACCTCGTCGGCCAGGTTGGCCAGCTCGTTCATGAACGAGATGCGCGTGGCCAGCATCGAATTGGCGGCGTATTTGGTGAACTCGGCCGAGCGCACGTCCATGTAGAAGGTGCGCTCGTGGTGCCGGTTGAACGGCGCGTAAAGCTGGCGCATGGTGGCCTGCGCGTGGCGGCCGGCGACGTCGGCGTTGCAGCCCAGCACGATGCGGTCCGGGCGCATGAAGTCCTCGACCGCGGCGCCCTCCTTCAGGAACTCGGGGTTCGACACCACCGAGAACTGCAGGTCTTCCAGGCTGCGCGCGGCCAGCTCCGCGCGGATCGTGGCGGCCACGCGGTCGCCGGTGCCAACCGGCACGGTGGACTTGTCGACCACGACCTTGAAGCCGGTCATATGGCGGCCGATATTGCGCGCCGCCGCCAACACGTACTTCAGGTCGGCAGAGCCGTCTTCGTCCGGGGGCGTGCCCACGGCGATGAACTGCACGTCGGCGTGCTCGACGCTGGCCGCCACGTCGGTGGAAAAGGTCAGCCGCCCGGCGGCCCGGTTGCGCTGGATCAGCTCCTGCAGGCCCGGCTCGTAGATCGGCACCCCGCCTGCGTTAAGCAGCGCGATCTTCTGCTCGTCCAGGTCCAGGCAGAACACGTCGTTGCCAAGTTCCGCCAGGCAGGCGCCGGTGACAAGGCCGACATAGCCGCTGCCGATGATCGTGACTTTCATAGCGTCAATTCAATTCTGTTGCACAGGCCGCCCGGGATCAGCCGAGCGTCTCGGAACGCCGCGGGGCGTAGGTTTCCCAGCGGTTGCATCCCGGGCATTGCCAATAGAAAAGCCGGGCGCGGAAGCCGCACTCGCGGCAGGTGTAGCGCGCGAGGTTGCGCGTGCGCAGCTGCAGCAGGTCACGGATGGCGGTGGTTTCCTGCGCTTGCTCGCCGTTGCCGTCGGCGCCCTCGGCCCCCTCTGCCGGGGCATCGGCACCCGCCGGCTGCGCGGACGGGGCGCCGGCCGTGACCACCGCCGCCTGCGCCTCGAAATACTTGGTCAGCGCCAGCAGCGTGGGCTGGCGGCGCAGCTGTTCGCGCATCAGGCGCGCGGCGGCTTCCGGGCCATTCACTTCCAGCTCTGCCTTGTAGGCGGTATCGAGCACCTCCGGCGCCAGCTTGCCCTTGAGCAGGCCGCGCAGCCATTCCAGTGCGGCGCCCTCCTCCTGCAGGCTGGCGTAGGCCTTGACCACGCGGTCCGCCACCAGCGGCAGGAAGGATGCATCCTGCCGTTCGATGCCAAGCCAGTGGCCAAGCGCCGCGCGGGCATCGCCCGCCGCCGCGGCCACGTCGCCCAACAGGATCGGGGCACGCACGTTGGCAGGATTCTCGGCAACGGCCTGGTTCAGCCACTTCACCGCATCTTCGGGGCGCTTGCGCTGCAGCGCGTCCTGCGCCAGCTCGCAGCAGAACTGAGCAATCTGCAGGCTGTAGCTGGTCTGCTCCAGCGTCTGCAGCTCGCGCGCAGCCTCGATCGCCTTCTGCCACTCCTTTTCCACTTCATAGAGCTCAAGCAGCACGCGCTTGGCCGACGCCGCGTAGGGGCCCGACATCAGCCGGCGCAGCGATTCCTCGGCGCGGTCCAGCAGGCCGGCGCGCAGGAAGTCCTCGCCCAGTTCAAACAAGGCATGCTCACGCTCGGGCTCGGGCAGGTCGGGGCGGGTCGCCAGGTTCTGGTGCACGCGGATGGCACGCTCGGTTTCGCCGCGGCGGCGGAACAGCGCGCCCAGCGCGAAGTGCAGCTCGGTGGTTTCCGGGTCCAGCCGCGCGACCTCGATAAAGGCGTCGATGGCCTTGTCGGGTTGCTCGTTGAGCAGGAAGTTGAGGCCCTTGAAATACGAGCGCGGCAAGGCGCCCTGCTCGCTGATCAGCTGGCGCACATCGAA
The DNA here is from genome assembly GCF_058787975.1 of Cupriavidus sp. FW305-26. NCBI lineage: Bacteria > Pseudomonadati > Pseudomonadota > Betaproteobacteria > Burkholderiales > Burkholderiaceae > Cupriavidus > Cupriavidus sp. FW305-26. The sequence goes on along the minus strand of NZ_JBYTAH010000007.1, from coordinate 88,737 downwards.
GCGCGCCGCCATCCAGCCAAGGCCAAAGACAAGTGGCAGCGCCAGCAGCCACCAGGTTTCAAACATCATGGATCAGACCTTCGGGCCGACTACGTTATAAGGAACAGGTTTGCCGTCGCGCGGCGCGGCGGCTGCTGCCGACGTTGGCGACGGCGGCGATGCCGCTGACGCGCTCGCCTGCGCGCCGGCATCGGCCAGGGCGCGGCGCAGCCGGGCAAGCTCCATGCGCTGGCGCATCAGGTTGGGCGCGATCGATGCCAGTGCCGCGACCGCGCCGAGCACGAAGGCCGCGAACAGGATCAGGATCAGCGGGGCATGCCAGACGGCGTTGAAGAACAGCTGCAGCGAGGCTTCGGCGGTATTGCGCAGCGCCAGCACGAACAGCAGCACGAATACGACGATGCGGACGATCCAGGCGAACAGTTTCATGCGGTTGGCAGCGTTTCAGCGTGACGTGGAAGCGGCACCGGCGCACTCGCGCGAGGTCCGGCAAAGACCCCGGCATTGTAACGGATACGCTTCACCTATTCGGTAACCGGGCCGTAATGCGGCCCGGGCTGCGGCCCGGCGCCAGACGCCGGCAAGCCGCTTGCGCACGATGCGCCACCCGTCTCGGTGCGCACGCAAGGCCGGCAGCAATAAAAAAAGCGCCCCTAAGGGGGCGCTTTTTTCAACCACACAAGCAGCAGGCAAAACCCGGCAATCAGGAAGAGCGGACAAAATTCAGCCCACCCTCGTGCAATCCCGCCGCTGCGGCGGGAGCGCTGCCCTGGCCTACCTTGCCCGGCACGGCCTGGGCCGTGCGGGGGCCGGCGGCATGACCGTTGCCATTGGCGCCCGGAGGCGCCGGCTGGCTGCGGTCAACCCGTTCGCGCAATTCCTTGCCCGCCTTGAAGTGCGGCACCCGTTTTTCGGGCACCAGCACACGCTCGCCGGACTTGGGATTGCGCCCCACGCGAGGCGGACGCTTGTTCAGACCAAAACTGCCGAATCCGCGAATCTCGATGCGGTGGCCATCGGCCAACGCCTCGGACATCGCGTCGAGTATCGTTTTGACCGAGATGTCCGCGTCCCGCAGCAGCAGCTGGGGGAAGCGGGCAGCCAGTTTTTCGACGAGCTCCGACTTGGTCATGGGCATACGCGCAAGCGCGGGGGCCTGCGATTACTGGTTGTCCTGGCCGAGCTTGGCCTTCAGCAGGGCGCCGAGGTTGGTCGTGCCAGCCGTGCCAGTGTCAGCCTGGAACTTCTGCATCGCTTCTTGCTGCTCTGCGCTGTCCTTGGCCTTGATCGACAGGTTGATGTTGCGCGACTTGCGGTCGACGTTCACCACCAGGGCGGTGATCTGCTCGCCTTCCTTCAGCACGTTGCGGGCGTCTTCCACGCGGTCAGCGGAGATTTCCGAAGCACGCAGGTAGCCTTCCACATCGTCAGCCAGCTGGACCACGGCGCCCTTGGCGTCAACCGCCTTGATGGTGCCCTGAACCAGCGAACCCTTGTCGTTGGCCGAGATGAAGTTGTTGAACGGATCGCCCGACAGCTGCTTGATGCCCAGCGAGATGCGTTCCTTGTCGACGTCGATGCCCAGAACCACGGCTTCGACTTCGTCGCCCTTCTTGTACTTGCGAACGGCTTCTTCGCCAGTCTCTTGCCACGACAGGTCCGACAGGTGCACCAGGCCGTCGATGCCGCCCGGCAGGCCGATGAACACGCCGAAGTCGGTGATCGACTTGATCTGGCCGGCCAGCTTGTCGCCCTTCTTGTGGTTACGCGAGAAATCGTCCCACGGATTGGCCTTGCACTGCTTCATGCCCAGGCTGATACGACGCTTGTCTTCGTCGATATCCAGCACCATGACTTCGACTTCGTCGCCCAGCTGGACAACCTTGGACGGGGCAACGTTCTTGTTGGTCCAGTCCATTTCCGACACGTGCACCAGGCCTTCGATGCCGGCTTCGATCTCGACGAACGCGCCGTAGTCGGTCAGGTTGGTCACCTTGCCGAACAGGCGGGTGCCTTGCGGGTAGCGACGCGAGATGCCGACCCACGGATCTTCGCCCAGCTGCTTCACGCCCAGCGAGACGCGGTTCTTTTCCTGGTCGAACTTGAGGATCTTGGCGGTGATTTCCTGGCCAACCGACAGCACTTCGCTCGGGTGGCGGACACGGCGCCAGGCCAGGTCGGTGATGTGCAGCAGGCCGTCAATGCCACCCAGATCCACGAACGCGCCGTAGTCGGTGATATTCTTGACGATACCGTTGACGATGGCGCCTTCCTTCAGGGTTTCCATCAGCTTCTGGCGCTCTTCGCCCAGGGTCGCTTCGACCACGGCGCGGCGCGACAGCACCACGTTGTTGCGCTTGCGATCCAGCTTGATGACCTTGAATTCCAGGGTCTTGCCTTCGTACGGGGTGGTGTCCTTGATCGGGCGCACGTCAACCAGCGAACCCGGCAGGAACGCGCGGATGCCGTTGACCATCACCGTCAGGCCGCCCTTGACCTTGCCGGTCACGGTACCCGAGATGATCTCGCCGTCTTCCAGCGCCTTCTCGAGGTTCAGCCACGATGCCAGGCGCTTGGCCTTGTCGCGGGAGAGGATGGTGTCGCCATAGCCGTTCTCGAGCGCATCGATGGCCACGGAGACGTAGTCGCCGGCCTGCACTTCGAGTTCGCCCTGGTCGTTCAGGAACTCCTCCACCGGCACGAATGCCTCGGACTTGAGGCCGGCATTGACGACCACGAAATTGTGGTCGATGCGCACGACTTCAGCGGAGATCACTTCGCCAGCCTTCATATTGGAGCGGGCGACGGATTCCTCGAACAGTGCGGCAAAGGATTCGTTAGTTTGCAGGTCGGACATAAACGTAAGGTGAAATCCGCAATACGCTGGCCGGCGCGACTATCGCGCTCAGTCTGCCAGTGCAGCGGGGTCAGGTTTGACACAAGCCAGCCACAAGTCTTGCCCGGGCTGGCGCCATCTGGTGCCGTCGGGGTACGCCGCTTCTACTGATGCGCCCGCATGCATCTCATGCATCGGGCCGCACAGCGGCAAACCACTCCAGCACCTGCGCCACTGCCTGGTCCACCGTCATATCGGAGGTATCCAGCAGCTTTGCATCCTCGGCGGGACGAAGCGGCGCGGCGGTGCGGGTGCGATCCCGTACATCGCGCGCTTCAAGGTCACGCAAAAGGTCTTCAATATTAGCAGAAATTCCCTTATCAATCAATTGTTTATAGCGCCTGCGAGCGCGCGCCTCAACACTTGCGGTCAGGAACACCTTGAGCGGCGCATCCGGGAAGATCACGGTGCCCATGTCGCGGCCGTCGGCGACCAGCCCGGGCAGCTTGCGGAAGCTGCGCTGCAGCTGGGTCAGCGCATCGCGCACCGGCTGGTGCACGGCGATGGCCGAGGCCCGGTTGCCGATTGCCTCAGCACGGATTGCCAGGCTGACTTCCTCGCCTTGCAGCCAGACGCGGTCAGGGCCGAACTTCACATCGAGGCGGGAAGCGATCTTTGCAAGCGCGTCCACGTCCGCCAGGTCAATCCCGGCGCGGTCGCTGGCCAGCGCCACGAGCCGGTACAGGGCGCCGCTGTCGAGCAGGTGAAAGCCCACGGCGTCCGCAACCTTGTGCGCGACAGTGCCCTTGCCCGAGGCAGTCGGCCCGTCAATGGCGATGACGTTGACGATAGTCATTGTTTATAAAGCCAAAAGAAACGATTGATTGTGAATTCAATTGAGAATCATTATTATTTGATTCATGGCGCTTGACCGCAGCCGCGGCACGGTGCCCTTCCCGTCCCAGTCGCGAGGCAATCTAACATGGCAAAAACCCTGACGTTCGGCATCATGCACCTCGGCATCGCGTTCAGCGTGACGTATGCGCTGACCGGCAGCCTCGCCATCAGCGGTGCCATCACCTTCATCGAGCCGGCCGTCAATACCGTGGCCCACTACTTCTTCGACCGCTACTGGGAGAAGCGCGAGCGCCGCCAAGCCGGGACTGCCCGCAATCATGCCCCGGCGCAGCGCAACCACGCCAACCTGGCCGGCGCCTAGCCGGTCACGCCCGCAAACACGCTGAAGTAATCCGGGAACGTCTTCGCCACACAGCCCGGATCATTGATCCGCACCGGCAGCGGCCCGAAGGCTGCCAGCGAGAAGCACATCGCCATGCGATGGTCATCATAGGTGCCAATGCCGTCGGCCGGAGTCTGCCACGGCTGCGGCGGCGTCACACGCAGGTAGTCTGCCCCCTCTTCCACGACTGCGCCGAGCTTGCGCAGTTCCGTCGCCATCGCCGCGATACGGTCCGTTTCCTTGACGCGCCAGCTGGCGATATTGGTCAGCGTAGTCGTGCCTTCGGCAAACAGTGCTGCCACCGCCAGCGTCATCGCCGCATCGGGGATATGGTTGCAGTCCAGTTCGATGCCGTGCAGGCGCCCGTCGTCGCGTTCCGTGCCGCGCACTTCGATCCAGTTGTCACCTGCCATCACATTGGCGCCCATGCGGTTGAGCGCCTCGGCGAAGCGCACATCGCCCTGGATGCTGGCCATGCCCACGCCTTCCACCCGGACCGGGCCACCGCCGATCGCGCCGGCCGCCAGGAAGTAGGAAGCGGACGACGCATCGCCCTCGACAAAGATCTCGCCCGGCGAGCGGTAAGCTGCGCCGGCCGGCAGCACGAAGCGCTCCCAGCCCTGCCGCTCGATCTTGATGCCGAAGCGCGCCAGCAGGTTCAGCGTGATCTCGATATACGGCTTGGAGATCAGCTCGCCCACCACCTCGATCTCGATGCGGCCGCTGTCGGATTGCGCCATCGGCAGGCTCATCAGCAGCGCGGTCAGGAACTGGCTCGACACATCGCCGCGCACGCGGATCGGCGCATCGATGCGAATGCCGGCCGGCTGGATATGCAACGGCGGAAAGCCTTCATTGCCAAGGTAGTCGATCACGGCGCCCACCTGGCGCAGGCCGTCGACCAGGTCGCCGATTGGCCGCTCATGCATGCGCGGCACGCCCGACAGCTTGTAGTTGCCGCCCTGCAGCGCAAGCGCGGCAGTCAGCGGGCGGATCGCGGTGCCGGCATTGCCCATGAAGAGCTCGGCCGACTTGTTCGGGAAATTGCCGCCGGCGCCGGTGACAATGTAGTCGTCGCCTTCCTGCCGCCACGCCACGCCGAGCGTGCGCAACGCCTGCAGCATCACGCGGGTGTCGTCGGAATCGAGCAGATCGCGCACGCGGGTCTCGCCCGTGGCCAGTGCGGCCAGCAGCAGCACGCGGTTGGAGATGCTCTTCGAGCCCGGCAGCCGGACGGTGCCGTTGGCGCGGGTCAGGGGGCCTAGCGTCAGGTGTTCCATGGTTCTCGTGGGCGCCGGGGCGCCGCGGTCAGGCGATTGGTTCAGGGTTCGGTATGGTTGCCCGCGGCACGCTCTGCGCCCCAGGCCAGCCGGGTCTTGCTGGCGCGCGCGAAGATGCGTTCGAGCGCGTCGCCGTCGCCCTTCTCGATCTGCGCCTTCAGGTGCGCCAGCACCGACTGGTAGGTATTCAGCTCACGCAGCAGCGCGTCGCGGTTGGCCACGCAGATATCGCGCCACATTTCCGGCGACGAGGCCGCGATGCGCGTGAAATCGCGGAAACCGCCGCCGGCGAAGCCCAGCTTCAGCGCGGCATCTTCCGCATTGGCGACCTGCGCCACCAGCGCGTACGACAGCACGTGCGGCAGGTGGCTGACCGCGGCAAACACCGCGTCGTGCTGCACTGCCGACATCACATGGCATTCTGCGCCGGCGCTTTCCCACATGGCGCGCACCGCGGCGACATCGGCGCGCGAGTTTTCCTGCAGCGGGCACAGCACGGTCTTCTTGCCGAGGTACAGGTCCGGCAGCGCCGCCTCCACGCCGTTGAGCTCGCGCCCGGCGATCGGGTGTGCCGGCACGAACTGCGCGACCTTGTCGCCGAGCGCCGTCTTGGCCGCCATGATCACGTCTGACTTGGTGCTGCCGGCATCGGTGACGATGGTGCCCGGCTGCAGGTGCGGCTCCAGCGCGTGCAGCAGCGCAAAGTTCTGCGCCACCGGCGCGCACAGCACGATCACGCTGGCGCCGCGCGCGGCATCCGCCAGCGTCGCGGCCTCGTCGATCACGCCAAGGTCCAGCGCCTTCTGCAGCGACGCCGGCGAGCGCCCCACCCCGACCACCGTGCCCACCACGCCGGCGCGCCTGAGCGCCAGCGCGAGCGAGCCGCCGATCAGGCCGACACCGACAATGACAACACGGGAAAAATGCAATGCACTCACAATCTCAGGCCGCTAGGGGCAGTGGCTCGGACCAGGCCGAGGTAAATCGATGATTGGCAACGAGGCAGGCAAGCAGCCTGCAGCGAAACGCCGCGATTGTAGCCGCGCTCACGCCAGCGCCCGCTCCAGCGCCGCGATGAAGGCCGCGTTCTCCTCGGCCAGGCCGATGGTCACGCGCAGCCAGCGCGGCAGGTTGTAGTTGCCCACCGGCCGCACGATCACGCCCTGCTTCAGCAACGCCAGGTTGACGCGCGCGCCGGCGCCGTCGTCATCGCCCACGCGCACCATCACGAAGTTGCCGGAAGACGGCACGTATTCCAGCCCGAGCCGGTCGAAGGCATCGGTCAGCTGGCGCTTGCCGGCACGGTTCAGCTCGGCGCTGCGGCGCAGGAACCCGGCATCGCCCAGCGCGGCGATGGCCGCGGCCTGCGCCACGCTGTTGACGTTGAACGGCTGGCGGATGCGGTTCAGCAGGTCCGACAGCTCCGGCTGCGCCACCGCGTAGCCGATGCGCAGGCCCGCCAGGCCATAGGCCTTGGAGAACGTGCGCGACACCATCAGGTTCGGGTAGCGGCGCACCCAGGCGAGCGAATCGTATTGCTGGTCGGCATCCAGGTATTCGTTGTACGCCTCGTCCAGCACCACCACCACATTGGCCGGCACCCGCTGCAGGAAGGCTTCGATCTGCGCGGCCGGCACGAACGTGCCGGTCGGGTTGTTCGGGTTGGCGATAAAGACCAGGCGCGTATCGGGCGCGATCGCCGCGGCCATCGCCTCCAGGTCATGGCCGTAGTCGCGCGCGGGCACTTCGATGGCGCGTGCGCCGATCTCCTGCGTGGCCAGCGCGTAGACCGCGAACGAGTACTCGGCATAGACGATCGACTGACCCGGCTCCACCAGCGCATGCGCGGCCAGCTCCAGGATGTCGTTGCTGCCATTGCCCAGCGTCAGCCAGTCGGCGGGCACGCCGAAGCGCGCCGACAGCTCGCCCTTCAACGCAAAGCCGTTGGAATCCGGGTAGCGGCCGAGTTCAGCCACCGCATCGGCCACCGCGCGGCGGGCCGACTCGGGCATGCCGAGCGGATTCTCATTGGAGGCGAGCTTGACGATGCCGGCCTCGTCCAGGCCGAACTCGCGCGCGACTTCCGAAATCGGCTTGCCGGCCACGTACGGCGAAATCGCCCGCACATAGCCGGGTCCGAACACCGTGCCGCCTTGCTTACCCTGCTCTGCCATCTCGTCTCCTTGTTCTTGCCTGGCTGCCTTACTTGCTCGACGGATACGAGCCCAGCACCTTCAGGTAAGCCGCGTTGCGCCGCAGCTCTTCGATGGCGCGCGCCACTGCCGGCTCATGCTGGTGCCCTTCCACATCGACGTAGAAGTAGTACTCCCACGCGCCGCTGCGCGCCGGGCGCGACTCGAAGCGGCACATCGACACACCGTTCTCCGCCAGCGGCGCCAGCAGCTGGTACACCGCGCCGGCCTTGTTAGGTACCGACAGGATCATCGAGGTCTGGTCGCTGCCCGACGGCTCGGTCTCATAGCGGCCAATCACGGCAAAGCGCGTGCGATTGTGCGGATCGTCCTGGATATGCGTGCGCACGATATGCAGGTGATAGCGGTTGGCGGCGGACTCGCCGGCAATCGCGGCCACGGTCGGGTCTTCGCTGGCCATGCGCGCGGCCTCGGCATTGCTCGACACCGCCTGGCGCTCCAGGTGCGGATAGTTGGCGGTCAGCCAGTGCTGGCACTGCGCCAGTGCCTGCGCATGCGCGCGCACCACCGTGACGCCCTGCATGTCGGGCGTGGATGCCATCAGGTTGTGGTGCACCTTGAGCGCGATCTCGCCGCTGATCTTCAGCGAGGTCTGCAGGAACAGGTCGAGCGTGCGCGACACCGCGCCCTCGGTGGAGTTCTCGACCGGCACCACGCCGTACTCGACCGTGCCCGCCTCGACGGCACGGAACACCTCGTCGATGCTCGGGCAAGGCACGCCCGACACCTCATGGCCGAAGTGCGCATACAGCGCCTGCTCGGAGAACGTGCCGGCCGGGCCGAGGAAAGCCACTTCCAGCGGCTTTTCCAGCCCGCGGCAGGCGGACATCACCTCGCGCCAGATCGCCGCAACGCTTTCGCCCAGCAGCGGGCCGGGGTTGGCGCCCTGCACCTTGCGGATCACCTGCAGCTCGCGCTCCGGGCGGAACACCGGCGCACCGTACTTCTTCTTGACCTCACCGACCTCGAGTGCCAGTTTGGCGCGGCGGTTCAGCATCGCCAGCAGTTCGCGGTCAACGGTGTCGATCTGCTCGCGCAGCGGGCTCAGCTCGACCGACAGCTTGCGCTCGGCTTCGCTCAGGTGGCTGTCGTTCTGCTGCTCGTTGGGCGGCGTCTCCTCGCGCGCGGGGGTGCGGTCTTGGCTTGTCATTTTGTATGAATCCGGTGGGCCGCCGGGGCGCGGCGGCCGGAGAAAAACTGACCTCTGCCTGCCGGCGCACTGTGCCTGAGGTGCGCGGGCAGCCAGCGGGAATGCGCGTCAGGCGGACGTACGCTCGAACTCGCGCATGAAATCGACCAGCGCCATCACGCCTTCCAGCGGCATCGCGTTATAGATGCTGGCGCGCATGCCGCCAACGGTCTTGTGTCCCTTGAGTTGCACCAGGCCGTTGGCCCGCGCCTGTTGCAGGAACACTTCATTGCGCGATTCGTCGCCCAGGAAGAACGGCACGTTCATGCGCGAGCGGCAGCTCGGATGGATCTCGTTGCGATAGAAATCGCTCTGGTCCAGGTAGTTGTACAGCGCCGACGCCTTGGCGATATTGCGCTGCTCGATCGCGGGCACGCCGCCCTGGCGCTTGAGCCACTTGAAGACCAGGCCGGCGATATAGATCGCATAGGTCGGCGGCGTGTTGTACATCGAGTTGTGCTCGGCCACCAGGCGCCAGTTGAATGCCGACGGGCACAGCGGGTGGGCATGGCCGATCAGGTCGTCGCGCACGATCACGATGGTGACGCCGGCCGGGCCGATATTCTTCTGCGCGCCGCCGTAGACCACCTGCACGCGCGACCAGTCGATCGGGCGCGACAGGATATGGCTGGAAGCATCCGCCACCACCACGCGGTCGCCCTTGACCTGGCCGATATCGGGAATGTCCTGAAACTCCACGCCGACGATGGTCTCGTTGGTGCACAGGTGCACGTAGCCGGCATCGTCCGACAGCTTCCAGTCAGCAATGTCGGGGATGCGGTGGAATTTCTCCGCCTCGCTGGTGGCCGCGATATTGACCGCGCCATAGCGGCGGGCTTCCTGCTCGGTCTTGACCGACCAGGTGCCGGTGACGACGAAATCGGCCTTGGGCTGCTCGGCGCTGCGCAGCCGCATCAGGTTCAGCGGCACGATGGCGTTTTCGCCAATGGCGCCACCTTGCAGGAACAGCACCTTGAAATTGGCGGGGATGTGCAGCAACTCGCGCAGGTCAGCGATCGCTTCGTTATGGATGCTTTCGAATTCGCGGCTGCGGTGGCTCATTTCCATCACCGAAACCCCGGTCCCGTGCCAGGACAGCATCTCCTCGGCAGCCTGCTGCAGCACTTCGGCGGGCAGCGCCGCCGGGCCAGGGGAGAAGTTGTAGACACGTTCGGCTAATGCACGCTGCATCATGCCGGCAAGAGCGGGATTCTGGGGATCGTTCATGAGACGGGGAATGGAAAAATGGCTGCCGGTGTTACCCAAGCAGCCATTATCCCTCAAACCCGCGCCCCGTTGGGCACCCGGGGCCAGGCCCCGGGGCCGCACTTGCCTGCAAGGCTGCAGGCGGACGGCGGTCTGATTCAGTGGCGGATCACGCCAGCATCACTTCGAAGCGGCGGTGATTTCCTTCTCTGCGGCGTCGCGCATCGACTTGCCGACCTGCGGGCCGTACTTCTGCATCATCGAACCCCAGATCTCCTGGGTCGCCTTGCCCTGGTTGGCCATGAACTTCTGGCCGGTCGGCGACTTCAGGAAGGTGGTCAGGTCCTTGAGTTCCGCCGTCGAGTAGTACTTGCCGAAGGCATCGTAGTGCGCCTGGATCGCGTCCTTGCGGAAGCCATCGGTGCTGAAGGCCGAGCCGGCGCCGTCAACCATGCGCTGGACCGCGCCGTTCTTCTTCAGCTTTTCGACAGCGGCCTGCTTCTGCTTGTCGTTCAGGGTCTTGTTCTCGACCAGCACTTGTTCCAGCACCAGCGGAGCTTCCTGCTTGGCGCCTTGCTGCCAGTTTTCGGCCTGGCCCTTGACAGCCTGGTCTGCCTGCATGACGGAAAGCAGTTCCTTGATGGCTGCTGTCTTTTCCGCATCCTGCGCATGGGCGTGCTGCGCCATCATGAAGGTCGGAACGAAAGCGGCCAGAACTGCGATACGTCGATAGGTTTTGAGCATTGTGACTCCCTGGTAAATACGTCCGTTTTAGTCCGGACAGCCGCGACGCGAGTTCCGGCGGGCGTCCTATTGTTGCAACAATTTACGATTTGTCTTACGGATTAGCGTCCAAGTCGGCCCCGGCAGCACCTTCTGCACCGTCGGCGTCTTCAGCCTCGTCGCCACCGGCACCGTTATCGGCATCGCTTTCGACGATGCGCTGCAGCCCGGACAACTTGGTGCCTTCGTCAACGTTGATCAGCGTGACACCCTGCGTGGCGCGGCCCATTTCGCGGATTTCAGCCACGCGGGTACGGATCAGCACGCCACCGGTGGTGATCAGCATGATCTCATCCTCGGGCGAAACCAGTGCTGCCGCCACCACACGGCCATTGCGCTCGCTCGTCTGGATCGCAATCATGCCCTTGGTGCCGCGACCGTGTCGAGTGTACTCAGCAATGGGGGTGCGCTTGCCGTAGCCGTTCTCGGTCGCGGTCAGCACGCTGCCGCGCATGCCCGCCTCAGCCTCTTCGGCGGTCTCGGCCGGCGCCACCAGCATGGCGATCACGGTCTGGCCGTCTTCCAGGTTCATGCCGCGCACGCCGCGCGCCTGGCGGCCCATCGGACGCACGTCGTTCTCGTCGAAGCGCACGGCCTTGCCGGCATCGGAGAACAGCATCACATCGTGCTGGCCGTCGGTCACGGCCGCGCCGATCAGGTAGTCGCCCTCGTCCAGGTCGACCGCGATGATGCCGGCCTTGCGCGGATTGGAGAACTCGGTCAGCGCGGTCTTCTTGACCGTGCCGCGGGCGGTGGCCATAAAGATGAAGTGCTCGGCGTCAAACTGCTTGACCGGCAGGATCACATTGATCTTCTCGCCTTCGGACAGCGGGAACATGTTGACGATCGGGCGCCCGCGCGAGTTGCGCGAGCCCTGCGGCACCTCATACACCTTCAGCCAGTAGAGCCGGCCGCGGTTGGAGAAGCACAGGATGTAGTCGTGGGTATTGGCCACGAACAGCGTGTCAATCCAGTCGTCTTCCTTGGTCGCTGCCGCCTGCTTGCCGCGTCCGCCACGCTTTTGCGCGCGGTACTCGGAAATCGGCTGGCTCTTCATATAGCCGCTGTGCGACAGCGTGACCACCATGTCCTGCGGGGTGATCAGGTCTTCGGTGTCCAGCTCGGTCGCGTTCAGCTCGATCTGCGAACGGCGCTCATCGCCGAATTCGGCGCGGATAACGGTGAGTTCGTCGACGATGATTGCAGTAATACGCTCCGGCCGCGCCAGGATATCCAGCAGGTCGGTGATTACCGCCATGATGTCGCGATATTCCTGGACGATCTTGTCCTGTTCGAGCCCGGTGAGGCGTTGCAGGCGCATTTGCAGGATTTCCTGCGCCTGGCCATCCGACAGGCGGTACAGGCCGTCTGCCTGCATGCCGAACACCGGCGGCAGCCCGTCCGGACGATAGGAGGCGCGGCCGCCCGGGGTCTCGCCTTCGGCGCGCGCAAGCATTTCGCGGACCAGGGCCGAATCCCATGCCTTCGCCATCAGTTCCTGCTTGGCGATCGGCGGAGTCGGTGCGGCCTTGATGATGGCGATGAATTCGTCGATGTTGGCCAGCGCGACGGCCAGGCCTTCCAGCACGTGGCCGCGCTCGCGCGCCTTGCGCAGCTCGAATACCGTGCGGCGGGTGACGACTTCTCGCCGGTGCGCCAGGAAGTACTCCAGCATCTGGCGCAGGTTCAGCAGGCGCGGCTGGCGGTCGACCAGCGCCACCATGTTCATGCCGAAGGTGTCCTGCAGCTGGGTGTTCTTATATAGGTTGTTGAGAACAACCTCGGGCACCTCGTTGCGCTTGAGCTCGATCACCACGCGCATGCCGGACTTGTCCGACTCGTCGCGGATGTCGGAAATGCCCTCGATCTTCTTTTCAGTGACTAGTTCGGCGATGCGTTCGAGCAAGGTGCGCTTGTTGACCTGGTAGGGCAGCTCGTCGACGATGATCGCCTGGCGCTGGCCGCGGTCGATGTCCTCGAAGTGCGTCTTGGCCCGCATCACCACGCGGCCGCGGCCGGTGCGATAGCCTTCGCGAACGCCCTGGATGCCATAGATAATCCCGGCGGTCGGAAAATCAGGCGCCGGAATCAATTCAATCAGTTCATCCACCGTCGCCTGCGGGTTGCGCAGCAGGTGCAGACAGCCATCGACGATTTCATTCAGGTTATGCGGCGGGATATTGGTGGCCATGCCCACCGCAATACCGGACGAACCGTTGATTAGCAGATTGGGAATACGCGCCGGCAGGATCGAAGGCTCTTTTTCAGAGCCGTCGTAGTTGCTGTCGAAATCGACGGTTTCCTTGTCGATGTCGAACAGCATCTCGTGGGCGATTTTCGCCAGGCGGATTTCGGTATAACGCATGGCCGCGGCGTTATCGCCGTCGACCGAACCGAAATTACCCTGGCCGTCGACCAGCATGTAGCGCAGCGAGAAGTCCTGCGCCATGCGGACGATGGTGTCGTAGACTGCGGTATCGCCGTGCGGGTGATACTTACCGATCACATCACCGACGATACGGGCCGACTTCTTGTAGGGTCGGTTCCAGTCGTTGTTAAGCTCGTGCATCGCAAACAGCACGCGCCGGTGCACCGGTTTCAGGCCGTCCCGCACATCAGGAAGCGCCCGGCCCACGATCACGCTCATGGCGTAATCGAGATAGGAGCGGCGCATTTCCTCTTCGAGGGAGACCGGAAGGGTTTCTTTTGCGAATGGATCCATTGCGGCGTGGTTTATGCGGCAGGTTTAAGCGAATGACAGGCCCTTTAGCGCGCGGCACAGTGGGCGCCTGACGGCTGGGCAACGTGTCATTCTAACATGCCGCCACCCCCCGCCTGCCGCTCTCCGGACAGCCCTTGCGCACACCTCCCGAGGCCCTCGCTGAAACCCGGAATCCCTGATGCCACAAGGCTTTGCGGGCGACACAAGACCTATGTTGCACAAACACCACAGGCCCAAAACCCATGCGGCGAATCGAATATATTTACTTCTTAGGAAACGACCCTTGTGGCACAATTCCCCAGCGAAGAGCCAGACATTGTTCGAAGTGGAGCATCCACCACATCGAGAATGTTATACTCCGAAGAATGTATGACTTGTTTTCGTCCATTTGCTCGCAGTAACCCTGCGGTGATCTCATCCTGAGAGGAGAAATATGAAAAAATTTGCCAAGCTCGCGCTCGTTGCAGCTACCGCAGTAATGGCTGCATCCGCTCAAGCTCAGTCCGTCCCTTATGAAAAGAAGGCAGTGAACGACAACTGGGGCAACGGTACGAGCGAGTACGTGTGGAAGAATGGCACGAACGAGCTCTGCTGGCGCGACAGCTCCTGGACCCCGGCCACCGCCAACGCGCTGTGCGACGGCGCCCTGGCCCCGGCCGCACCGGCACCGGCACCGGCTCCGGTGGCTCCTCCGGTCGTCTCGAGCGAGAAGGTCACTTTCGCTGCTGACACCCTGTTCGACTTCGACAAGGCTGTCCTGAAGCCGGAAGGCAAGGCCAAGCTGGACGACCTGGTCTCGAAGCTGCAAGGCATCACCCTGGAAGTCATCATCGCCGTTGGCCACACCGACTCGTTCGGTTCGGACAAGTACAACGATCGCCTGTCGATCCGTCGTGCTGAATCGGTCAAGGCTTACCTGGTGAGCAAGGGCGTTGAAGCCAACCGCGTCTACACCGAAGGCAAGGGCAAGCGCCAGCTGAAGGTCGATCCGAAGTCGTGCAAGGGCAACCGCAAGTCCCAGATCGCCTGCCAGCAGCCGAACCGCCGCGTGGAAGTCGAAGTGGTCGGCACCCGCAGCGCACGTTAATCGGATTCTTTCCGACGACGAAAGGCCCAGCGCAAGCTGGGCTTTTTTTTTGGTACAGTTGCCCGGACTGTCCCTCTCTTCCCTTCACACCGCCGGCGCGGCTAGTGCCGCCGGCCCCGCATACGATGACGTTGCAATCGCAAACCCTTTCCGCAGCCGGCGCCGCCAATCAGGACCTGCCGCGCGGCAATGCCGATCCGAAGGAAATCGACAAGTTCAGCGAACTGGCCCACCGCTGGTGGGACCCGGAAAGCGAGTTCAAGCCGCTGCATGAGCTGAACCCGCTGCGCCTGCGCTGGATCGACGGCATCGCCGGTCTGGCCGGCAAGCGCGTGGTCGACGTGGGTTGCGGCGGCGGCATCCTGTCCGAAAGCATGGCACGCCTGGGCGCCACGGTGCGCGGTATCGATCTCTCGACCAAGGCACTGAAGGTAGCGGACCTGCACAGCCTGGAGACCGGGGTTGCCGTGACCTATGAAGAGATCGCCGCAGAAGCGCTGGCCGCACGTGAACCGGCCAGCGTCGATGTGGTGACCTGCATGGAGATGCTGGAGCACGTGCCGGATCCGGCGTCGATCGTGCAAGCCTGTGCCACGCTGGTCAAGCCCGGCGGCTATGTGTTCTTCTCGACCATCAACCGCAACCTGAAGGCCTACCTGCTGGCCATCGTCGGCGCGGAATATGTGCTCAACATGCTGCCGCGCGGCACGCACGACTACGACAAGTTCATCACGCCGTCCGAGCTCGCGCGCTTTGCCCGCCAGGCCAGGCTGGACCTGGTGGAAATGCGCGGCATGACCTACAACCCGCTGTCGCAGGTGTATGCGCTGGGCAGCGACACCGATGTGAACTACATGATGGCGTTCCGCCGGGTGGCAGCATGAGCGCCGGCATCGCAGGGGTCTTCTTCGACCTGGACGGCACGCTGGCAGATACCGCGCCGGACCTGGCGGCGGCGGCCAACCGGCTGGTCGTCGAGCGCGGCCAGGCGCCGGTGGCCTATGAAAAACTGCGTCCCGTCGCCTCGCACGGCGCGCGTGGACTGCTGGGTGCAGCCTTCGGCCTGCGTCCGGAGGATGCAGAGTTCCCGGCGCTGCGCGATGTCTTCCTGGACTACTACGAGGCCGACATCGCGGTGCACACGCGCCTGTTCGACGGCATGCCGCAAGTGCTGGCCGCGCTCGAGGCAGCGGGCATCCCGTGGGGCATCGTCACCAACAAGATCGCCCGCTTCACCGTGCCGTTGGTCGCCGCGATCGGCCTGGCCCCGCGCGCCAGCGCGGTCGTCAGCGGCGACACCACGCCCCACGCCAAGCCGCACCCCGCCCCGCTGCTGCATGCCGCGGCAAGCGCCGGCGTCGACCCGCGCCAGTGCGTCTATGTGGGCGATGACCTGCGCGACATCCAGGCCGGCAAGGCCGCCGGCATGATCACCGTCACAGCCGCCTATGGCTATTGCGGCGACGCCGAGCCGCCCGAGACCTGGGGCGCCGACCACCTGATCCGCCACCCGGCCGAGCTGATCCCGCTGCTGTTGCCCGCCGTGGTCGCCTGATTGTGTCGCAGGGGTATCCTGGCCGTTCCCGGAACTCCCCGCGACAGCTTGCGTCCAACCGGGTACAATCCAGCTTCCTCACTGGGGCCGACCTGGTTTCGACGTGGGTTACAAAGCAGTGGAGGGCATACCGAGGACCCGTCACCTCGTTAATCAATGGGAATGCAATAACTGCTAACGACGAACGTTACGCACTGGCCGCTTAATTGCGGCCGTCCTCGCACTGGCTCGCTGACGGGCTAGGGTCGCAAGACCACGCGAGGTCATTTACGTCAGATAAGCTCCGGAAGGGTCACGAAGCCGGGGACGAAAACCTAGTGACTCGCCGTCGTAGAGCGTGTTCGTCCGCGATGCGCCGGTTAAATCAAATGACAGAACTAAGTATGTAGAACTCTCTGTGGAGGGCTTACGGACGCGGGTTCGATTCCCGCCGGCTCCACCAGAACACATTCCAAGCAGATGCAAGGAAACCAAAAAACCCTGTAGATTCAACGATCTACGGGGTTTTTTCTTGCCGGCGTGTTCCTGATTGTTCCAAGGGAATCCGGGGGTAAATGGGGGTTATTTTTGGGGTAAGATGAAGTTACGTCACCCTACATACCCCCAAATGCCACTAACAAACACGGCAATTCAGAGCGTCAAAGCAGCTGAAAAGCCGCAAAAGCTTTTCGACGGTAATGGCCTGTTCCTGCTTGTCCCCACGACGGGGGGTAAGTGGTGGCGCCTCAAGTACCGGTTTGGGGGTAAAGAGAAGCTGCTATCGCTGGGCACATACCCCGAAGTTTCCCTGAAGGAAGCGAGGGAGCGTCGTGATGCCGCCAGAAAGCTCCTGGCCGATGGAGTGGACCCAGGTGATGCCCGGAAGGCAGAGAAGCGCACGGCGCGGTTAAACGCAGAAAACTCCTTCGAGGCCGTCGCGCGCGAATGGCACACAAAGTTCTCACCGGACCTCTCGGAGTCTCATGCCAAGCGCAACCTTCGCCGTCTGGAGGTTCACGTCTTTCCGTGGCTCGGAGGCCGTCCGATCGCTGGCATCGAGCCGCCAGAAGTGCTGGACGTCCTTCAGCGAATCGAGAGAAAGGGCACGATCGAAACTGCTCACCGAGTTCGTGTGCTGATCGGCCAGGTCATGCGCTATGCGATTGCCACCGGCCGCGCCACCCGTGACGTCAGCGCGGACCTCCGCGGCGCCCTTCCGCCTGCCAAAGTAAAGCATCACGCCGCGGTCACAGAGCCGAAGCAGATCGGCGGCCTGTTACGCGCAATTGATGGTTTCGAGGGAACGGCCGTGGTTGGCGCAGCCTTACGACTTGCCCCCCTGCTCTTTCAACGCCCGGGAGAGCTGCGCCAGGCAGAGTGGTCAGAGATCGATCTCGATGGAGCGATGTGGACCATCCCATCAGCGAGAATGAAGCGCAAAAAGGCCGCGAAGGAGTCCGGACGGGACCACCTGGTACCGCTCTCAAAGCAGGCCGTGGCCATCCTCCAGGAACTCCACCCGCTCACCGGCCAGGGCAGGTTCGTCTTCCCGAGCCTACGCGGGCCTCAACGCCCGATGAGTGACATGGCGCTGAGCGCAGCATTCAAACGGATGGGCTTTGATTCCGACACGGCCCTACCCCATGGATGGCGCGCGACCGCCAGGACGTTGGCTGTCGAGGCCTTGTCAGTCCCTGCCGAAATTGTCGAACTGCAGCTGTCGCATGAGGTGCGCGACAGCTTGGGCCGCGCCTATAACCGGACGCAGTGGCTTGACCAGCGACGCGACCTCATGCAACGCTGGGCTGATTACCTGGACTCCCTGAAGGCTTTAATTCCTCAAGCTTGAGGCCCCACGCATATGAGCGAACCGGACTACCAATACTGGGCCACGCTGGACACATGGAACATGACAGAGGCCGCGCTATTGCTCGATGGGAAAGATCCCCTTGAGCACAAGAGCAATGGCCCTGCCGTCCGCAACGGCGACCCAGAGTATGAACGCGCCAACAAGATCTGGAGCATCTTCCACCGCACGAAATGGGAGCAGCTCTACGGCGCCGGGATCAAGAAGGAAAAACTGCCACCTCGATGGCTCGTCTCGGTCGCCAAGCAGAAGGGGCTCGAGGTACCCCCGCAGCTCTTGCTACATTTGCGGGGCGATGCGAGCGATGAGGCCACCACCGCAGAGGAAGTAACTTCCGGCGCCTCCACCAAAGAGCGCAACACCATGCTCAAGCTCATCCTCGGTCTCGCCCATGCCGGGTTCAACGTTGACCTAGACGGCAACAAGAACCCCAAGGCAAAGCAAATGCGCGAGGCCCTGGAACGATGCGGGCTTGGACTGGACGATGGCACCATCAAGAAGTATCTCGACGAAGCGCGACAGCTGCGCCGGCGCCTACTGGCGGAATGAGACTCGACAAACTAAGCGCGCCGGTGCGTGTGGATAAGTGTGAATGGGTGTGGGGGCGTGTGGGGCTGTGTGGATGTGTTTTCCCTCGTTCCGGGAGCACCAAACCACCCGGAAACGCGCGCCACATAAAGAACTGCGCCCGATTTGATATTTCTCGCAGCTAGTCGGACAGTAGCCGCCCTCGCAACACTACGATCACTGCCATGTTCCGGGATGTGCCCGGGCAATCCAGTCAGAGGGAAACATGGCAGAAGGCACCCGTTCCGCGCAGACCATCCTGCGCCGCAAGCAGGTAGAGCAAGAGACTGGGCTTTCGCGCTCGACGATCTACGCCCGCATCAAGCTCGGAACCTTTCCCGCACCGATCCCGCTCGGTCCGCGTTGTGTAGGCTGGCGCCGCGGCGCCATTGATGCTTTCCTGGACAATCCGGCCGGCTATCAAACAACCCAAGCCTAATGCTACCGGCTGCGGGGCTTCGCCTTAGATCCTTCGCGGTCCGCGCTCCCCTCTTCGGCAAGTTTCAGCAATTGAGCGACCTGCTTGTCCAACTTCCTCAGATGGGACAACACATCGCCTCCGCCTGCCTCAAAGCTTCCCGCCAAGCGATTGACGATCTCGGCGTTCAGCGACTTGCTAGTGGCGTCGGCGGCCGTTTGCAGCGCTTGGTGCAGGTCCTTGGGGATGCGCAGCGTAATGCGCGTGTAGCGATCATCGTCCATGACCGAATTACACCATTTTGGTGTCAAAAAGTCTTGACACCATTTCAGTGTCAATCTAACATCCCTACAAATGACACCAAAACAGTGTCAACACGGAGAAGCTGATGCCAGAACCGAAGGCGCCGTTTCAGCTGAGGCTTGCCAGCATCGCGGTCAAGCGACAGCTTGAAGAACGCGCAAAACGCAACCTCAGGTCTCTCAACGCCGAGATCAACGCCAGGCTCATTGAGAGCCTGGAAAATGAAAACGCCTCGGGCGGCTGCAACCGTCCCGAGGCGCTGAATACGAAGTGAACCCAGCTAAAGGAACACATCATGAGAAATGTTAGCACAGCGCTCGCGCAGCGCAAGGTCAATTCGGTTATTGCTCCGGTCGTTGCGTTTCCACGCGCGAAGCCCCGTCACAAGACTTCGAAGATCACACTAGAGGCCGAAATCAGAAGACCGGGGGAGGCAGCAATCCGCCAACTTATTGCCGGTGAGAAGAAGTCCGAGTTCCCGAATCGTTCTGCGATCGCCAGTGCCGAGGACCTCCTCGCCGACCTCGAATTGCTGCCTCCCGTAGCGCACGTCCCTCACGAACAGTTTGTCATCTTCGCCAACGGCATCGCCGCGGTGTCGAGACTGATAGCACTCAATCTGGCGCAACGTCGCCCGGACATCGACGCCATCTCACAGGCATCCTGGCTGATCGCAGACCTTGCCAACGTGGTTGAGGACGAGCTCGATCAAGGCGCCTGACCACGCAGCCAAGGGACGGCAGTGAACTTCTACAAGCGACACATCGGTGACTACATCAAGGACGCCGCACACCTGACGCTGCTTGAGCACGGCATCTATGCGCGGCTGATGGATGTCTACTACACACGCGAGTCCGGGATTCCCGATGGCCAAGCCGCGCGTCTGATCGGTGCCCACTCCAAGGTCGAGCAGCAGGCCGTGCAGAACGTGCTCGCCGAGTTCTTCTGCCTCGTCGACGGCGTGTGGACGCAGAAGCGTTGTGAGGCCGAGATCCGGGCCGCGAATGCACAGGCAGAGGCGAACCGAAGCAATGGAAAAAGGGGAGGCAGGCCGAAGCGAAGCGATACCGAACAAAAACCCAATGGGTTTCCTGCGGGTTCTGATTCGGAAAGCGAAAAAAACCTTAGCCAGACTCCAGACTCCAATACTAAAGAACCCCCCATACCCCCCAAGGGGGGCGAAGACACTCCTGACGCAGTACCAGGCAAGCCAAAGCGCTCGGCGATAAGCCTGAAAGCCTACCTGCATGCCAGCCGGGAAACGGGCGTGAAACCCATTTCCGAGACTGACCCGGTATTCGATTACGCCGAACAGGCCGGCATTCCGCTCGAGTTCCTGCGCCTGCACTGGCTCGAGTTCAAGGCCCGCTATAGCCAGCCCGATGCGAAGCGGTACAAGGACTGGGCCGCGGTACACCGCAAGTCGGTGCGCGGCAACTGGTTCCGGCTGTGGCGCATCGCAAGTGACGGCACCATTGCGCTAACCACGGAAGGCGAGCAGGCTCGCCGTGTGCACGCGGAGGCCGCATGAACGCCCCCATGGAACCTATCGGCGCCGATGAGCGCCTGACCGCGGTGCCGTCCGAGCATGCCGTGCTTGGTGCGCTGCTGCTGGACAATGACTGCCTGGAGCGGCTTGGCGACCTGCACGCCGAGCACTTCTCAGTGGGCGACCACCGCGCCATCTACGCCGAGCTGTTGCGCCAGATCGCAGACGGCAAGCCGGTGGATGCCATCACGGTCTACGAGCGCTTGCAAGCGAAGGGGCAAAGCGCCGCAGACTTAGGCTACATCATGGCGCTCGCACAGAACGCGCCAGGCTCAGCCGGCGCGGCCCGTCACGCGGCCATCATCCGCGAGCGCGCCATCAGGCGGGCACTGATTGCGCTGGGCGGCGAGGTGGCCGACGACGCGCGCACCTCGATCGACGATGCGATGACCGTGATTGACCGGGCTACCAGTCGCCTCGATACGCTGGTGCAGGCCCGCGTGCGGCGTGAGCCGGAGCATGTGAGTGCGGGGTTATCGGGGTACGTGGACCTGCTGATGCAGCGCGAAGAAGGGGGCACGCGCGCTATCCCGACCGGCTTCACAGACGTGGATGCGCTGCTGAACGGGGGCGCGCGGCGGGGCGAGTTGATCGTTGTCGCGGCACGCCCGAAGATGGGCAAGACTGCGTTTGCGTTGGACGTGGCGCGCAACGTTGCGCGGGACCATCAGGTGGCCGTGTTATCGATGGAAATGCCCAGGGCGCAGCTGCACGACCGCAACATCGCAGCGCTGGGACGGATTCCGCTGCCGCACCTGATCTCCCCGCGCCAGATGACGACCGAAGAAGGCAACCGACTCACGCACGCGATAGGCGTGTACGAGTCGATGGGGCTGTGGATTGACGACCAGGGCGGGCTCAAGCTGCTGGACGTGCGCATGAAGGCCAAGCAGGTGAAGCGCAAGGCCGGGCTGGACTTCCTGGTCATCGACTACCTGCAGCTCATGGAGGGCGAGGGCGACAATCGCAATGCGCAAATCGAGGGAATCACGCGCGGGCTGAAGTCGCTACCCTGACGACGCCCCCCCCTCTTAAGGAGGGCTGGCCATTGACGCGGCCAAACCGTGAAATGGAAGGTCAATTAGACCGCTTACGAAGAGAGAAGGCATGGGGGAAGGCGCTATGAACGAATTTCACGCAGCCGTCGTAGGACTGCTTGATAAATCAATGTCTGCCAGCGACAGCGCTGCGCCAAATGACACACAACAGGCGACCCCGACGTCCTCAAGCCCAACGCCACGCGATCTGATCATCTACGCCGGCCAAATTAATCGTCAAGGCTATGAAGCGCTCTGTGAGCAGTTGAAAAATCAGAACAGCAGTAAGGCGCTGCTGATTTTGACGACACCGGGCGGCGACCCACATGCTGGGTTTCGAATCGCGCGTGCACTCCAACACCACTACGACTCCTTCGACGCCCTGGTTCCCTGGCTTTGCAAGAGCGCTGGAACCCTAGTGTGCATCGGCGCTTCGCATCTCTACCTCGACGACCAGAGCGAACTCGGGCCGCTCGATATTCAGATCAAGAAGGATGACGAGTTGATCGGGCGCAACTCGGGCCTGGATATCTTGCAGGCCGTTAACTACCTGCAGGCTCAGGCGATGGCCGCATTCCGCACTTACGTGGCAGAGCTAACACACGGCGCAGGACTCTCCACGAGAGTGGCTTCGGACATCTCATCGAAACTGGCCACAGGCCTGTTCTCGCCGATATTTGCCCAACTTGAGCCCACCCGTCTTGCCGAAATGCAAAGAGCCACAGACATCGCCTTCGCTTACGGCACTCGACTCAATGAGAAGAGCCAGAACCTACGAGCCAACGGGCTTAGCCAACTCGTCGCCGGCTACCCTTCCCATGGATTCGTAATCGATCGAAAAGAAGCCAAAACGGTGTTCATTAACGTCAGCAAACCGGACGGAATCCTATTGCAGATCAGCGCCGCTCTGTATAGTATGACGAAGCCGAATGTCAATGCGGATGCGCCGGTGGTATTGTTGATCCCACAAGGTAGGGCAGCAACCGCGGCAAATGCTGACAAACAAGGAGAGACAGATGAGAACGTACCAGACTCCTCCGGAGGTTCGTCAGGCCATGCAGAAAGCCAGCCTTCGCGCGGCGCAGACGGCGAAACAGGTGAACAGCGCAGCGGGATCGCATAATTCGCTGCGGCCCGCGCAAGTGCCATCCGTCAACATTCCGGCAATTTCTAAACTGTTGGCGCAGTTGTGATACCTGGCACCCCCAGCCACGCTTACCAAAGCCCACCGCAGCGTGGGCTTTTTTATAGCCTGAAGTTACTTCGCCATTCGAGCTTAATCAGCCAGATCGGGGGGTACATCTGGGGGTAACAAAGATAACCAACGCCAACTTCTTCGTTAAAAAACAAACGGTTACCGAGAAATTTGGGTGGACGCCGGCTCCACCAGTATTCAGTCCGATGCAGCACCTGCAGGTCTAGAAACCCGCGATAGCCGAAGGCTTCGCGGGTTTTTTCTTTGGCAGCGGATACCCCGCCATCTGTTTTCCAGGACGGTAACCAAATCGCACCGCAGCCTTTGCAGTTGTTTACAGTCATGTCCCCAGCCCTGGCCTACGCTGGAATCGCTGCAGGCCGGGCCATGCACGGCATCAGCATCACAGTGCTCCACAGGCGGACGCCTGGCACCGGCTCCCCGTTGCCAGGCCCTTTCTCCACGCCGGCGCGACCGCACATCGTCCACAAGAAACGGAGTTGGCGATGCCAATCAAGTCCATCGAGGTCATCCTCACCCGAGACGCGCAGTGGGCCCTCGAATACGACCCCGACAACCCGGGACCGGTCTACCCGTCACGCGATGCCGCGATTGCCGCAGGCCTGCAGCTGGCGATGACCCACGATGCCGTCCTGACCATTCATGGCATCAATGACAAATCGGACGCGTTCGATTTCAGGGAATTGCACGTCCCTTTGCTCCATTGATGGTTGGTGCTGTCAGCGCGCAGTGGAAAGCAACATCCCCAGAATTGGGGATGCCCGGATCGCGTAGCGGCGCCATCATGGTATGCGGGCGTACTGCGACTCGCCCGCTACCACTTGTGGCCCTCGTCCTCCCTGGCCGAGGGCTCTTTCTTTGGGTGACGCACCGGTACAACGCAGCGTCACCGGGAAGCGCCGCCGGCGCCGGGCGCCGCGCGCTATACCCCCAGCGCCCGGCCATCGCTGCGCGGGTCGTGCGCGCCGCTAAGCTGCCCGCCGGTATCGATCCGGATCGCGCCCGGATGACCGGCCAGCTGGCTTTGCGCAGGGATCGGGCTCAGTTGATGGCCGCGCGCGGCAAGCTCGTTGAACACCGGCAGGCCGGCATCCTGTTCCAGCTTGAGGCTGTCGCGGCTGTCCGAGAAGGTCTTGCCCAGCAGGAAGCGCGGGCGGCGCAGAGCCGTCAGCGGATCCATGCCGTAGTCGATCATCCGTGTCAGCACCGCGGCCAGTGTCTGCGGCTGGCCGTCGGCGCCTTGCGTGCCGTACAGCAGGTGCGGCCGGCCCTGCTTGAGGTAGATGCCGGGATTGAGGGTATGGAATGGCCGCTTGCCGCCGCGCAGCACGTTGGGGCTGGCGGGATCGAGGCTGAACGATGCGCCGCGGTTGTGCCAGAGCACCCCCGTGTCGCCGACGACCAGGCCGCTGCCCCAGTCGAAATAGACGGTCTGCAGCATGCTCACGCAGCGGCCCTCGCGGTCGGCGGCGCCGATGTAGACGGTGTCGCCGGGCTTGAACACATGCGGCCACGCCATGGCGCGGTCCATGCGGATGCGGCGCGCGTGGGCGTCGAGATTGGACCTGGACAACAGCCGCTCCAGCGGCACGTCGACAAAATCGGGATCGGCGACGTAGCGGTTGCGGTCCAGGAACGCCAGCTTCACGGCCTCGACCAGCAGGTGGTAATAGTCTGCGCTGCCTTCCTGGATACCGGACAGATCGAACCGGTCGAGGATGCCCATGATCTCCAGCGTGGTCACGCCTTGCGTGGGCGGACGCAGGCCGAGCAGTTCGCCGTCGCGGTAGGCCACGCGCAGCGGCACTTCTTCGCGCGCCTGGCAGCGCGCCAGGTCCTGTTCGCGCAACGGCGAGCCGGCCTTGGCCAGCCCGGCGGCAAGGCGACCGGCGAGGTCGCCCTCGTAGAATTCGCGCCCGCCCTGTGTCGCCACCCGGTCCAGGGTGCGGGCCAGCTCAGGCTGGCGGAACATTTGGCCGGGCCTGGGCATGCGCCCGTCTGGCATGAAGACCTGTCCGAAGCCATCCCAGCCTGACAGGTCCGCCGAGCGGAACTCCTGCCAGAAGCACTGTGACGGCGTGACCGGGAATCCGTTGGCGGCGTACTCGGTGGCCCGCGCCAGCAGCGCCGACCACGACTGCGTGCCGCCCCACTGGTCCCGGCTGAAGGCAAAGGCGCGGTCCCAGATCGCAACGGTGGCGGCGGCAGTGAGTGCCGCTGCCGGGCCCCGCAGCGGAATCGTGCCGGCATAGCCCGAGGTCTCGGACGCCGCCTGGCCGATGCCGGAGAACGTGCGCACATTGCCGCCGCGGTCGCTGACCACCAGGAAGGCGTCGCCCCCCAGGCCGGTAAAGTGCGGGTATGTCACGCTCAGCACCGCGCCGATGGCAATCGCCGCCTCGATGGCGTTGCCCCCGGCCTTCAATACCTCCAGCCCCGCCTGGCTGGCCAGTCCATGCGGGCTGGTGACCATGCCCGCGGACGAATGCGCCAGCCCTGCGCGCCCGGATTGCGCCGGCTCCTGCGCCAGTTCCTGGCCGACGGCAGGCAATATGGTGCTGCCCGCCAGCGCGGCCGAGCCGGCCAGGAATGCCCGGCGCGACGTGCCGGTGCCGCAAGGATCCACTTCACCCAGAAATTCCATACCCACTTCCCCCGGATACGCGCGGCCGGCCCACGCTGGCAGCCGCGATAACGATTCGATGATGGCGCCGGGTCATGCTGCGCCTGGCACGCAAACCCGGCAGGACGCGTCGGCTCAGGTCTCGGTCTTCCAGCCTTGCCATGGGCGTTCGGCAACGGATTCCGGTGCCGCGTAGTGATGCTTGGTCCAGGCATAGGCCGGTCCGAGCGCATTCATGGCGATCACCGCGCCAAGCGCGACAACGGGATCGCCCGGCACCGGGCCGAAGCCGCCGAACAGCGTGGCGAAATACGAGGCAAAGCCAAAGAACATGCCGGGGATGAAGCGCAGCGTGACGAACACGCGAGCGAGATACATCATCGAAGCGTTGAGCGCGAACAGGATCACCATCTCCGCCACGATCAGCGCTGGCCCGGAGAACTGCTCGGCCGCCTGGCGGAAGCAAAGCACGATGACAAAGGCAAAGAGCGAGCCCACCGGCAGTGTCGGCCAGATCTTCTTCAGGTTCTCCGGCGTGGGACCGCCCATGGCAAAGGTCGCGGCCCAGCTGATGAAGATGGCCCATGGCGGCAGGTGCGAGGCATGCGCGGCGATGGGAACGGTTGTGATGGCAAGCAGTGAAGCCACGACTTCGGCGGGCAGCTTTCTCATGATCGACTCCTTGATGGACGGGGAACGGGCATTGCGGTCAGTGTGGGCAGCACCGGTGCCGATGGATCTCGCAGCGATGCTGCGTGACTACGGTGATCTTGCCGCGCTTGACCACCCACAGCCGCGGCGGGATGTCGATCAGCGCATCGGCCACCTGGAAGGTATCGAGCACGACCAGGTCAGCCTGGCGCCCGACCTTGAGGCCATAGGTGTCGTGCAGGCCCATCGCGCGCGCGGCGTTGTGCGTGCCCATGTCGAGCACCGCGAGCTGGTGCTCGGGCACGCCGAACTGGGCCACGTGCGCCAGCATGTTGCCGATCTGCAGCATGTCGGCCTTGCCGAACGGCGTGAAGGCGTTGCGGATATTGTTCGAGGAATACGCCACGTTGACGCCGCCGCTGTGCAGGGCCTTCACCGGCGCCAGCCCGCGGCGCTGGTTCTGGACGTCCTTGCGGCCGCCGAGATAGAGATCGGTGGCGGGCAGCGTGACGATGTTGATGCCGGCCTCGCGGATCTGCTCGATCAGCGGCTGCAGCTGCGCCGCGTCAAGCGCGCCCAGGCTCGTGACATGGCCCAGCGACACGCGCCCCTGGTAGCCGGCTTCGATGGTCTTCTGCGCGATATATGACACTGCGGCAAAGCGCTGGTCGCCGGTGTCGTCGGCAAAATCGGCATGCATGTCGACCGGCGCGTCATAGCGTTGCGCCAGTTCGAAGACCATGTCGATATGGCGCATGGTGTCGGCCCAGCTCAGCTCGTTGTACGGGCAGCCGCCGACCACATCGGCGCCCATGTCCATGGCTTCTGTCAGCAGCTCGCGGGTGCCCTGCGATTTCAGGATGCCCTCTTGCGGGAAGGCCACGATCTGCAGGTCGAGCAGATCGTGGTACTCCGATTTCAGTTCAAGCAGCGTCTCCACCCCGATCAGCCCCTGGATCAGGTCGACATCGGGATGCGCGCGGATCGCCACCGTGCCGTTCCTGACCGCCATGTCCAGCACCTGGCGCGAGCGGTCCAGCACATCCTGGCGCTGCTGCTTGCTTTTCAGGATGCCGGTGACGCGGATGGCTTCGTCCAGCGTGCCGAAGCGTGCCGGCAGGCGGCGGTGCAGCAGAGCCTTGTCCAGGTGCAGGTGCGCTTCCACCAGCCCCGGGATGACCGCGCGGCCGCCGGTCTCGATCACTTCATGCGCCGGCACGTCGATGCCGGGCTCGATGGCGGCGATACGGCCGTCGCGGATGGCGATATCGGTCAGGGGCGCGTCGTCGCATACACAGGCGTCCCGGATCAGCAGGTCCAGCTGCATGGCTTGTCTCCTCAGGTCTTGTTATGCAGGCGAAGTCAGGGCTTCGCTACCTGAAGCGTAGGTGCCGGGGCGGCATCACTACATCAGGATTGGCTGAATTCGACCTAAGGATTTTCCTAGACGCACCGCAGCAGACTAGGCCGCGTCCCCGGCTTCGGCGAGCAGGCCGTGGCGGATGGCGTAGTGCACCAGCCCGGCCGTCGAAGCGATATCCATCTTGCCGAGAATGTTGGCCTTGTGGGTGCTTACCGTCTTGGCGCTGAGCGACAGCGCCGCGGCGACCTCGTTGATGCCCAGCCCCTCGGCCAGCATCTGGAACACCTGCAGTTCACGCGCCGTCAGGCGTGCATGCGGCAACATGGCATCGGGCTGCCGGGCCTGGCTGAGGAGCTTGTCGGCAATCGCCGGCGAGACCGCGGTACCGCCGCGCGCCACCTTGCGGATGGCACCGAGCAGCTGGTCGGACTCCACATTCTTGGTCAGGTAGCCAGCCGCGCCCGCGCGGATAGCCTGCACCGCATATTGCGACTCGCGGTA
Organism: Cupriavidus sp. FW305-26; assembly: GCF_058787975.1. Lineage (NCBI taxonomy): Bacteria > Pseudomonadati > Pseudomonadota > Betaproteobacteria > Burkholderiales > Burkholderiaceae > Cupriavidus > Cupriavidus sp. FW305-26. The sequence continues at coordinate 60,552 of NZ_JBYTAH010000007.1, read as the reverse complement.
CATGCTCAGCACCAGGATCGGTAGCGCCGGATAGCCGGCCCGTATCTGCTGGATCAGCAGGATGCCGCTGCGCCCCGGCATCGACATGTCCAGCAACAGCACGTCCGGCGTCTGCGCGCGCAGCAGCGCCAACACTTCGCAGCCGTCGGCGGCTTCGGCCACCACCTGCATGTCGGGCACGGTGGAGAAGATCTTCTTGAGCCCGTCGCGGATGATGGTGTGGTCGTCGGCAAGCATCAGGCGGATCATCTTGCGCCTCCGTTGCCGGCAGTGCCGGCATTGGGGATCTGCGCCTCGACCCGGGTGCCGCCGCCCTTCTCGCTGGTTACCGCCAGCTTGCCGCCCAGCATCAGCGCACGCTCGCGCATCCCCAGCAAACCCAGGCTGCGGCGATGCCCGGCCCTGGACGCATCGATGCCGCGGCCGTTGTCGGCAACCACCAGCCGCAAGGTCCCGCCGGCCGCGCTCAGCTCCACCCGCACGCGATCGGCGCGGCCATGGCGGCAGGCATTGGTCAGCGCTTCCTGCGCGATGCGAAAGACCGCGGTGCTGAGTTCGGCGCTGAGCTCGCCGACGGGCTGCAGCGCCAGCTCGCAGGCGATGCCGCCGCGCTCGGAAAAAGACTCGGCCAGCCACTCGATCGCCGCGGTCAGCCCCAGCTCATCCAGCAGCGGCGGGCGCAGGTCTGCCGCGATGCGCTGCACCGCGTCCACCGTCGAATCCGCGATCTGCTTGAGCATCTGCAAATGCTTGCGGCACGCGTCGCCGGCATCGGGGCCCTGCTGCGCTTCGATAAAGCTGAGTCCCAGGCGCAATGCCGTCAGGGACTGCCCAAGCTCATCGTGCAGCTCGCGTGAGATCCGGGTGCGCTCCGCCTCGCGCACGGACTGCAGGTAGGCGGACAGCTCACGCAGCTGCGCGCGCGATTCCAGCAACTCCTGCTCGGAGCGCTTGCGGTCGGTAATGTCGCGCGAGATGCCAACCGTGCCGACGACCGCGCCGTCCTGGCCCCGAATCGGCATCTTGATGGTATCGAACCAGCGCAGGCTACCGTCCTGGCCGTGACGGCATTCCTCATAACGCCGGCGGACGCCGCTGGCCACCACCGCCTTGTCGGTGTCCAGGTAGACCTGTCCCCATTCCTCCGACCACACCTTGTCCGGCGTGCTGCCCAGAATCTCGGCCTCGGACCGCCCGCATGCGGCCATGAAGGCGTCATTGACCAGGACGTAGCGGGAGCCGGCGTCCTTCAACCAGGCCTGGTCCGGTATGTTGTTCAGTATGGCCCGCTGCAGGTCGACATACGTATCCATGACTTCTCCTTGCCGGGCTTTTGCCTTGTCGGCAGGCGCCCGATTCATGACGGGCAAGAATTGATTCATGCCTTGCACGCATCAGACCGCATGGCCTGCCTGCAGCCCCTCGCAGACTATAGCCAGCAACCGGCGGCAATGCGCTTGTCGTTTTCCTCAATGGCTGCACGAAAGCGGGAAGTCCGGATCACAGAGCCTTGCGGCACGGTGTGGTTCATGGGGTTGTTGGGCAGTTCTTCCGTTCCGGTGGCATGAAATCTCTGACCCAGATTTAAGGCAAGCCTTATTGCTGCCGGGAATGCGCCACACGTATCGTAGTAGCGCAACTTTAACCGGCATGCCGGAAAGCCGGAAAGCCGGAAAGCCGGAGGGCCGCACAACCTGGCCGTTTGTGCGCGCCGCACATGCCATCACCGCGAGCCCTGCCATGAACGGAAAACAGCTAATCAGCACCCTGCGCCACTGGCTGGTGGTACTTGCATGCTTTGCGGTCCCGCATTTGGCTCATGCGGCCTGCAGCTCCACGCCGGCGATGCCATATCTGCAGGCACTCAGCAACATGGCAGTCGCCGCCAACCTCGCCGTCGGCAGCACCATTCCCGGAACAGTGCATTACTACTCATTCAGCGGCACCTGTACCAACGTGCCGCCGTACGTGGTGGCCGGCGCTCCCATCATCTCCTGCTACTACGGCAGCGGCACTGAAGTCATGCCCGGCGTCTACTCCACCGGAGTCGCCGGCATCGGCATCCGGCTGCGCAATGCAGCGGGCCAGCCCATGACCAACGCAGCCGGCTTGAACTGCGATACCCGCAGCGCAAACCTTGGCTACCTGGACGCCAGCCTGAACTATTCGGTGTCGGTATCGGTGGAATTCGTGAAGACCGGGACGATCACTTCAGGCAATCTTGATCCCACCCAGACCCGCTTCGGCTTCGGCGTCTACAAGGGCAGCACGGCAGGGGGACTGGGTGGCGTCGACAACTATATCGGCTTCAGCGGCAACGTGACACCGCGGGAAATTGCCTGCAACACCAACTATCCCCCCGTGGTCAACCTGCCTGCAATCAGTGCCACGACGCTCGCAAACCAGGGCGCGGGCGGCAATACGCCCTTCGCCATCCAGCTGACCTGCAGTGGCGCGGCGATTGTTGGCATGACACTGGACGGGGCCATAGGCACGCCGGTAGCCTCGGCCGCGAATGGCATCCTTGGTATCGTCACTGCCGGGACGGGCGGCATGGCCAGCGGCGCAGGCGTGCAGATCGTCAATGCGAGCGGCACCGAGCCTGTACCCCTGCAGGTGCGCAATGCGATGGGCAACATCACGGCCAACGTCCCCGCCACATACCGCTTCGGCGCGCGCTACATCGGCCTTGGCGGCACGCCCTCCCCGGGGACGGTATCAAGCGCGATGATCTTTACCATGGATTATCAGTAGCGCGCACGGAAGCCGCACGGCGAAGGACTACAATAGGCGGTTGCAGTCCTTGAAGGCTTTCGCCATGTCTGACCATCCCCGCTTCACCATCAACCGTTCCATGGTCGCGCTGGTCCCGGAACAGCCGTTCCTGGACTGGATCCAGGCGGTCGATCCCCAGCCGGTGGCCGGCCTCACGCTAGAGCAGGTGCGCGAGGACCAGAGCGTGTTTCTGCTGCCGGAAGAGCTGGCCGATACGCACGACAACGCCTTGCGCTGGGTCGAGAAGCGCTGGCAGGAATTCTTTGAATTCATGCTGGGCGAGTGGTTCGATGACTCGATGTGGCCCGAGGAACTGTCGCTGCAGATGTTCCGCGAGTGGTTCAGCGTGCGCTACCACTCGATGGTGTTCGACATGGCGCCTGACGTGCCGGTCATGCACGATGACTGGGACGACGAAGACGACGCATCCGAGATGCTGCACTAGGAACAAGGATCAGGAACCCGGCCGGCAGCGCGCCGGCCCGGGTCTCGGCGTCGCCAGCGACGCCTCAGAGGAAGCGGTCGAGGATCTTGCGGCTGTGCTTGTCCAGCGCCGTCAGGTCGCGGATCAGGTAGTGGATGCCGTGCGTGTCCGATATCAGCAGCGTGCTGCCGGCCAGGCGCCGGATTGCCTCTTCGCCGCGCAGCACCAGCTCGGTCTTGCCGCGATCGGTTTGCACCGTCCACACGCTGGGCGTGGCGTAGGTCGACACGCTGACGATACGCTGGATCTCCGGCATGAACTCGCGCGAGGCGAGTTCCGCTTCGATCATGTCGCGCTCTGCCTGCGGCACATCCTCCAGCCGCGGAATCCACACCACCTCATGCCCGTCGGTGCTCATCAGGCCGATGCCGCCCTGTGGCGCGGAAATCGGGAAGGCGCGCACCGGCACCACGCCTTCGTGGACGGTGCCGTCTTCGGCGATCAGGACCAGGCGGCCAAAACGATTGCGATCTAGCGTAAACATGGGTGTCGGCGTGGTGGCGGGAACGTCATTGGGCATTGGCGGCCTCCGGCGTTTCGATCGCTTCGTCTTCGCCGTCCTCGGTGTCGACATTGCGCGCCTGCGCCTGGTACAGCTTGTAGTATGCGCCTTCGCGCAACAGCAGCTCATCATGGCTGCCGACTTCGACGATCTGGCCGCGGTCCATCACCACCAGCCGGTCGGCCTTGCGCAGTGTCGACAGGCGGTGCGCGATGGCGATGGTGGTGCGGCCCTGCACCAGGTTGTCGAGCGCCTTCTGGATTTCCTTCTCGGTGGCGGTGTCGACCGACGAGGTGGCCTCGTCCATGATCAGGATGCGCGGGTTGATCAGCAGCGCGCGCGCGATCGAGATGCGCTGGCGCTCGCCGCCTGACAGCGCCTGGCCACGCTCACCGACCAGCGAGTCATAGCCGTGCGGCAGGCGCAGGATGAACTCGTGCGCATGCGCGGCGCGCGCGGCGGCGATGATCTCCTCGCGCGTGGCGTCGGGCTTGCCGTAGGCAATATTGTCGGCAATCGTGCCGAAGAACAGGAACGGCTCCTGCAGCACCAGGCCGATATGGCGGCGGTACTCCGACACCGGCAGCGAGCGGATATCGACGCCGTCGACGCGGATCGCGCCCTCGGAAACATCGTAGAAACGGCAGATCAGGTTGACCAGCGTGCTCTTGCCCGAGCCGCTGTGCCCCACCAGGCCAATCATCTCGCCCGGCTCGATCGACAGGTTCAGCCCGCGGATCACCGCGCGGTTGCCGTAGCGGAAGCCCAGGTCGCTCATGTCGATGGCGCCTTCGACCTTGTCCAGCTTCGCCGGGCGCACCGGCTCCGGCACGCTCGACACATGGTCGAGGATGTCGAAGATGCGCTTGGCGCCGGCAGCGGCCTTCTGCGTCACCGAGACGATCCGGCTCATCGAATCCAGCCGGGTATAGAAGCGGCTGATATAGGTCAGGAACGCCACCAGCACACCCACCGTGATGGCGCTGTGCGACACCTGCCAGATGCCGAACACCCACACGATCAGCAGGCCGATCTCGGTCAGCAGGGTCACCGTCGGCGTGAACAGCGACCATACCGCGTTGACGCGGTCGTTGATCGCCAGGTTGTGCTTGTTGGCCTCGCGGAAGCGCGACACCTCACGCTTTTCCTGGGCAAAGGCCTTGACCACGCGGATGCCGGGGATGGTATCGGCCAGCACATTGGTGATCTCGGACCAGATCCGGTCGATCTTCTCGAAGCCGTGGCGCAGGCGGTCGCGCACCAGGTGGATCATCCAGGCGATGAACGGCAGCGGCACCAGCGTGACCAATGCCAGCCACGGGTTGATCGACACCAGGATCACCGCCGTCATGAGGATCATCAGCACGTCGGTGGCAAAGTCCAGCAGGTGCAGCGACAGGAAGACGCAGATGCGGTCGCTTTCCGAGCCGATGCGCGCCATCAGATCGCCGGTGCGCTTGCCGCCGAAGTATTCCAGCGACAGCTTTAGCAGATGTTCGTACGTAGTAGTGCGCAGATCGGCGCCGATACGCTCCGATACGCGCGCGAGCAGGTAAGTGCGCGCCCACCCCAGCGACCAGGCCACCAGCGCCGCCCCCAGCAATCCCGCGAGGTACAGACGCACCAGCCCGTAGTCGATCGGCACCCCGTTCTGGAACGGGATCAGCACCTTGTCCATCAGCGGCATGGTCAGGTACGGCGGCACCAGCGTGGCCGCGGTGGACAGCAGCGTCAGCAGGAAGCCCGCCAGCAGCTGCCACTGGTACGGCCGGGCAAAGCGCCACAGGCGCAGCAGCGCCCAGGTCGACGGCGGGGTTTCCAGCTCCCGGCTGCATTGGGGGCACTGTTCCTCGTCCGGCGGCAGCGGCGCCTTGCAGGTCGGGCACAGCACTTCGCCCGCCCCGCCCGCCGGGCGCGCGCCGGCGGCATCGCGCTGGAATTCGAACTGGTCGGCCAGCCGCAGCGCGGCCGGATTGTAACCAAGCGTGTATCGCCAGCTCGCCAGCCGGCCTTCTGGACCGCTCAGTTCCAGCGCGCCCACGCCCGCGTGGTCGGTGTGCGACAGGCGCAGGGAGGTCCCGATGCTCCATTCCCGCACATTTTTTTCACCGGGAGCCCGGGCAACGATGCGCTGGTCGGTCACAACCAGCCACCCTTGGGTAAAATGCAGCTTCGCGTCGAGGTCCAGAGCCAGTCCGGCCAGGACGGTCTCGCCGGGTCGGAGCCACGATCCGGATTCGGTACGCCAGGGCTCGTCGGCAGCAGGGGCGGTAGGGACAGGCAGGGAGGACTGGGTCATGGATGGCGCGGCGTGCGTCCAGGGGGTACGGACATAACTTGAAACAAATTTAGGCCGGGCACGCTCTGGCGGCCCGCGAATTCGCCCGCAGTATACATAACGACGAACGCGCGGGTACTCCTGATGCACTGCACAATCACTTTTACACGAAGAAAGTCAACCCGCTCTGTGCTGTAACGTTACTGAAAGGTTAGGCTTCCATTTCTCGGGCGGTTCCGCCCACTGCCTCAAGCTAATTCAATGAAAAAGAAGGACATTGAGATTTTCGATGTCATGTCGCTGCGCGGCCCGAATATGTGGACATATCGGCCCGTACTGGAGGCATGGGTCGATATCGGGGAACTGGAGGACTTTCCCTCCAACACGATTCCGGGGTTCCACGAGCGCCTGTCGGCCTGGCTGCCGTCGCTGATCGAGCATCGCTGCAGTATCGGCGAGCGCGGCGGCTTCCTGCAGCGCGTGAAGGACGGCACCTGGCCCGGCCATATCCTGGAACACGTGACGCTTGAGCTGCAGAACCTGGCGGGCATGCCCGGCGGCTTCGGCAAGGCGCGCGAGACCCCGGTGCGCGGCGTCTACAAGGTGATCGTGCGCGCCTGGCACGAGCAAGTCACCCGCGTCGCCCTGTTCACCGCCCGCGACCTGGTCATGGCCGCGATCGAGGACCGTCCCTTCGACGTCCCCGCCGCCGTGGACAACCTGCGCCGCCTGGTGGACGAGCATTGCCTGGGCCCCAGCACCGCCTGCATCGTCGATGCCGCGGACGACCGCGACATCCCGGCGATCCGCCTGTCGGACGGCAACCTGGTGCAGCTGGGCTACGGCGCGCGCCAGCGCCGCATCTGGACCGCCGAGACCGACCGCACCAGCGCCATCGGCGAAAGCATTTCGCGCGACAAGGACCTGACCAAGAGCCTGCTGGAGTCCTGCGGCGTGCCGGTCCCCGAGGGCCGCATGGTCGATTCCCCGGCAGACGCCTGGGACGCCGCCGAGGACATCGGCGTGCCGGTGGTGGTCAAGCCCTATGACGGCAACCACGGCCGCGGTGTGTTCACCAACCTGATGACCCGCGAGGAAGTCGAGACCGCCTACGGCGTGGCCATCGACGAAGGCAACGGCGTCATCGTCGAACGCTTCATCCCCGGCAACGAGCACCGCCTGCTGGTGGTGGGCGGCCGCCTGGTGGCCGCCGCCATGGGCGAGACCGCGAGCGTGGTCGGCGACGGCAAGTCCACCATCGACGAGCTGATCGAGCTGCAGATCAATTCCGATCCGCGCCGCGGCACCACCGAGGATCATCCGCTGAACCGTGTGCGGCTGGACTCGGCCGCGCGCCTGGAACTGAAGCGCCAGGGCATGGACGCCAGCTCGGTACCGCCCGAAGGCCGCACCGTGCTGATCCAGCGCAACGGCAATGTCGCCTTCGACGTCACCGACCGTGTGCACCCGAGCGTCGCCGCGCATGCGGCGCTGGCCGCGCGCGTGGTCGGGCTGGACATCGCCGGCGTGGACCTGGTGGCCGAGGACATCTCGCGCCCGCTGGCCGAGCAGCGCGGCGCCATCGTCGAGGTCAACGCCGGCCCCGGCCTGCTGATGCATATCAAGCCGGCCGAAGGCACGCCGCGCCCGGTCGGCCGCGCCATTGTCAACCACCTGTTCCCTGAGTCCGATGACGACCAGGGCCGCATCCCGGTGGTGGGCGTGACCGGCACCAACGGCAAGACCGTGGTCGCGCGCCTGGTGGCGCGCCTGCTGCAGCTGTCGGGCAAGCATACCGGCCTGGCCTGCAGCGACGGGCTGTTCCTGGACCGCCGCCAGGTGGAAAGCGGCGACCGCGCCAACTGGGAATCGGGCCATCGCATCCTGATGAACCGCGCGGTCGAGGCCGCCGTGTTCGAGAACGACAGCGGCAGCATCCTCTCCGAAGGCCTGGCCTATGACCGCTGCCAGGTCGGCGTGGTCACCAATTTCGACCAGCCCGACCACCTCGGCGACTACTACGTCGAGGACGAGGACCGCATGTACAACGTGCTGCGCACGCAGGTCGACGTGGTGCTGGAGACCGGCGCGGCCGTGCTCAACGCGCGCGACGAACGCCTGGTGGAGATGGCCGGGCTGTGCGACGGCGACGTGATCTTCTTCGGCCTGACGCCGGAGTTGCCCGCGATCGTGTCGCACCGCGCCGCCGGCAAGCGCGCGGTGTACCTGCGCGAAGGCAAGATCGTGCTGGCCACCGGCAGCAGCGAAACCGCGCTGGTGGACGTGGCCGCGGTGCCGCTGACCTATGCCGGGCGCGTCGCGTTCCAGGTCGAGAACGTGCTGGCGGCCGTGGCCGCGGGCTGGGCGCTGGGCATTTCCAACGACCTGATCCGCGCCGGCGTGGTGACCTTCGATGTCGGCCAGGTCGACGTGCCGGGCCGCTTCACGCTGTTCGAGCGCAACGGCGCCACCGTGGTGGTCGACGACGCCCACAACGCGCCCGCGCTGGAAGCCCTGGCGACCGCGCTGGAGCGCTTCCCGGCCGAGCGCCGCATGGTGGTCTACGGCGCCGGCGTGCAGCGCCGCGACGAAGACCTGGTGCGCCAGGGCATGGCGCTGGGGCAGCATTTCGACCGCGTCTTCCTGTGCGAGGACCGCAGCGTCAAGCGCGCCCTGCCCGATGCCGAGGCGCGCGCGCTGCTCAAGCAGGGCCTGTACGAAGGCCGGCGCGTGACCAAGATCATCGACGAAGGCACGCGCGCCAGCGCCATTGAAACCGCGCTCAGCCAGCTGGTGCCGGGCGACCTGCTGGTACTGCAGTGCGACGAGGCCGCCACCGGCGCCACCGTCGACCTGGTGCACCACTGGATGGGCCAGCCTGCGCGCCGCGCCTGACGCGGCCCCAAGCTCAACCGCGCATAGAAGACACGGAAACCGTTCTATGGAAGTCTCACGTATCCGGGCCCTGCGGGGCCCGAACCTGTGGTGCCGCCACACCGCCATCGAGGCGATCGTGGCCTGCCAGGATGCCACCAACATGCTGTCGGCCCTGCCCGGTTTTGAAGACCGGCTGCGCGCCCGTTTCCCTGAGATCGGGCCGCTGCGCCCGGACGAGGAATCGGGCGAGCTGTCGCTGGCCCACGTGCTGGAAGTAACGGCGCTGCGCCTGCAGGCCGCCGCCGGCTGCCCGGTCACCTTCAGCCGCACCGCGCAGACGGTCGAGCCCGGCACCTACCAGGTGATCGTGCAATACAGCGAGGAAGAAGTCGGCCGGCTTGCGTTCGAGCTGGCCGAGGCCCTGTGCCGCGCCGCGCGCAACGACACCCCGTTCGACCTGGCAGACGCGCTGCACCGCCTGCGCGAGCTGGACGAGGACGTGCGCCTGGGGCCCAGCACCGGCTCCATCGTCTACGCCGCCGTGGCGCGCGGCATCCCCTACCGGCGCCTGACGCAGGGCTCGATGGTGCAGTTCGGCTGGGGCAGCAAGCAGCGCCGTATCCAGGCCGCAGAGACCGACCGCACCAGCGCCGTGGCCGAATCGATCGCGCAGGACAAGGACCTGACCAAGACCCTGCTGCACGCCGCCGGCGTGCCGGTGCCGCTGGGCCGCTCGGTGCGCAGCGCCGAAGAGGCCTGGGCCGCAGCGCAGGAAATCGACGCCCCGGTGGTGGTCAAGCCGCGCGACGGCAACCAGGGCAAGGGTGTGGCGGTGCGCATCCGCACCCGCGAGGAAGTGATGACGGCCTACGAGGTCGCCTCGGACATCAGCTCGGACGTAATCGTCGAGCGCTATATCCCGGGCCATGACTTCCGCCTGCTGGTGGTCGGCAAGCAGCTGGTGGCGGCCGCGCGCCGCGACCCGCCGCAGGTCATCGGCGACGGCGTGCATACCGTGCGCCAGCTGGTCGAGGAAGTGAACCGCGACCCGCGCCGCGGTGAAGGCCATGCGACCTCGTTGACCAAGATCCGCTTTGACGACATCGCGCTGGCCACGCTGGCCAAGCAGAACCTGACCGCCGATTCCGTGCCGGCCAACGGCACGCGCGTGGTGTTGCGCAACAACGCCAACCTGTCCACCGGCGGCAGCGCCACCGACGTCACCGATGACGTCCACCCGGACATCGCCGCGCGTGCCGTGGCGGCGGCGCAGATGGTGGGCCTGGACATCGCCGGCGTCGACGCCGTGTGCGAGACCATGCTCAAGCCGTTCGAGGAACAGGCCGGCGGCATCGTCGAGGTCAACGCCGCGCCGGGCCTGCGCATGCACCTGCAGCCGTCGTACGGCAAGGGCCGCGCGGTCGGTGAAGCCATTGTCTCGACCATGTTCTCCGATGGCGACGATGGCCGCATCCCGGTGGTGGCCGTGTCCGGCACCAACGGCAAGACCACCACGGTCCGGCTGATCACCCATATCATGGCCACCAGCGGCCTGCGCATGGGCATGACCGGCACCGACGGCGTGTATATCCAGGGCGAGCGCATCGACACCGGCGACTGCAGCGGCCCGCGCAGCGCGCGCAACGTGCTGCTGCACCCGGACGTGGACGCCGCCGTGTTTGAAACCGCGCGCGGCGGCCTGCTGCGCGAAGGCCTGGCCTTCGACCGCTGCGACGTGGCGGTGGTGACCAACGTGGGCGAAGGCGACCACCTGGGCCTGTCCTACATCAACTCGGTGGAAGACCTGGCGGTGCTCAAGAGCGTGATCGTGCAGAACGTCGCGCCGCACGGCATGGCGGTCCTGAACGCAGCCGACCCGATGGTGGTGCGCATGGCCGACGCCTGCCCCGGCAGCGTCACCTTCTTCGCCCACGATCCCAACCAGCCGGCCATGGCCACGCACCGCGCGCAGGGCAAGCGCGTGGTGTTCGTGGACGGCGCCGACATCGTGGCGTCCGAAGGCGATACTGAAGTGCGCATCGCGGTAGCCGAGATCCCGCTGACGCGCAACGGCACCATCGGCTTCCAGGTCGATAACGCGATGTCGTCGATCGCCGCCGCGTGGGCGCTGGGCATCGACTGGCCGACCATCCGCCGCGGCCTGGCCACCTTCGTCAACGACGCGCAGACCGCCCCGGGACGCTTCAACGTGTTCGACTACCGCGGCGCCACGCTGATCGCCGACTACGGCCACAACCCGGATGCCATCCTGGCGCTGTGCAACGCTGTCGAGACCATCCCGGCCAAGCGGCGCATGGTGGTGATCAGCGGCGCGGGCGACCGCCGCGACGACGACATCCGCCGCCAGACCCAGATCCTGGGCGGCGTGTTCGATGAAGTCATCCTGTACCAGGACCAGTGCCAGCGCGGCCGCGCCGACGGCGAGGTGCTGGCGCTGCTGCGCGAAGGCCTGCAGGGCGCGCAACGCGCCGGCCAGGTCGAGGAGATCCGTGGCGAGTTCCTCGCCATCGATACCGCGCTGTCGCACCTGCAGCCGGGCGACCTGTGCCTGGTCCTGGTGGACCAGGTGGAAGAGGCGCTGGGGCATATCGCCAGCCGCATCGCGCAGGGCTGACCGGCCCGGCGATAAAAAAAGGCCAGCTCCGCAGAGCTGGCCTTTTTCTTTGCGCGCCGATCAGTGGCGCCCGGGCAGCGACAAGCGCCGCTCCAGCATATGCTGCACCCCCGACAGCCCCGTGCTCAGCACCCAGTAGATCGCCGCCACCGCCAGGTACAGAGGCAGCGGCTGGTAGGTGGCCGCGATCACCTCCTGCGCCGTGCGCAGCAGCTCGGTCACAGTGATGACCGATACCAGCGAGGTGTCCTTGATCAGGCTGATCAGGCTGTTGGACAGGCTTGGCACCGCCAGCCGCAGCGCCTGCGGGCCGATCACGTAGCGCAGTGCCTGCGCCGGCGTCAGGCCCAGGCTGTAGGCTGCCAGCCATTGGCCGCGCGACACGCCCAGGATGGCCCCGCGCATGCTCTCGGACAGGTAGGCGCCGACGTTCAGGCTCAGCGTCAGCACGCCCGCGGGCGTGGGCTCCAGCGCGATGCCGATGCCCGGCAGCCCGTAGTAGACGACAAAGATCTGCACCAGCAGCGGCGTGCCGCGCATGATGCTGACGTAGGTGCGCGCCGCCGCCTTGAGCACACGGCTATGGCTGATGCCCATCAGCGCCACCACCGTGCCCAGCATCAGCCCGAACACCATCGACCACAACGCGAACTTGATGGTCAGCAGCGTGCCCTGCAGCAGCACTGGCAGGGAATCGGTGACAAGCTGGAGAGCGGACATGGGCGTGGCGGCGGCAGAAGAATGAAAAAGAAAACGGCGCGGCAGCCATGCAGACCGCGGCGCCGCGACATGATACCGCCCGGCTTGCTGGCCGGCTTACCTGACTGGCTTACTTGATTGGCTTACCGGCGGGCCTGGTCACGTCGGTGCCGAACCACTTCACCGAGAGCTTGCCAAGCGTGCCGTCCTTGCCCAGGTCATCCAGCGCGTGGTTGATGGCCTGCGCGAACTTGGGGTTGTCCTTGCGGAACGGGATGGCCACCTGCGTGGTGGCACCCGCCACGATCGCGCCCGGCCGCAGCGGCAGGTTGGCGGTCTTGACCAGGTAGGCGACCATCAGCCGGTCGTTCAGCGCGGCGTCGACGCGCTGTGCCGCGAGGTCGCGCAGGTACTCAGGCGCGCCGGGATAGGTCTTGACGTCGATGCCCGGCACCGACTTGGCCAGGTCGTTGAAATTGCTGCCCAGGCTGACGCCGAGCTTGTGGCCCTTCAGGTCTTCCAGCGACTTGAACTGGCGCTTGTCGTCCTTGCGCTGGATCAGCTGCGCATCCGAGTAGACGTAGGGCGTGGAGAAGTCCAGCACTTGCTGGCGCTGAGGCGTGACGTTGACCTGGTTGACGATCACGTCGAACTTGCCCGCCTGCAGGCCGGCAATGATGCCGCTCCACTCGGTGGTGACGAACTCCGGCTTCACCCCCAGCTTGCCCGCCACCGCACGCGCCACGTCCACGTCAAACCCTTCCAGCTCGTTCTTCGCGCCGCGGAAGCCGAACGGCGGATACGTGCCCTCCAGGCCGATCTTTAGCACGCCGGCCTGCTTGACGGTATCGAGCAGGTCGGCGGCCTGCGCCGCGGTGGACGCCAGCCCGGCGCCGGCAAGCAGCGAGGCAGCCAGCAGGGATTTGAGCCAGCCAGTACGAATCGATCGCATATGTTCTCCAGTGGATGCGGATAAGCAGTGTGGGGGACAGACAGCGCCGGAGGCCGCTTGTGAGGGCCGCCGGCCAGTTGTGCTGCTATGAGCCTATATCGGGCTCAACACTACCGCAAACACTATCGAGCGCTAAATACTGATTCATTATGGCTAAATAACCGCCGGACCTGATACGGCCCGGCCGTGGCGCCCTGCCCTTACTGGTAGGCCTTGTCGTTGGGCGCCGCGAACAGCGCCTTCATGTCGGCCGAGAGCGGGTAGTTCATGTTGATGCCGCGCGGCGGGATCGGCGACATGAACCACTTGTTGTACAGCTTCTCGGCACGGCCGCTGGTCTGCAGGTCTGCGATCACGCCGTCGGCCAGCTTCTTGAACGAGGGATCGTCCTTGCGGAACATGCAGGCGTAGTTCTCGGTCTGCAGCGGCGCGCCGACCACCACCCAGTCGGCCGCGCTCTTGGCCTTGGTGCGCTCGCCGTACAGCAGCGGCTCGTCCATGACGAAGGCAGCGGCGCGGCCGGTCTCCAGGATCAGGAAGGACTGGCCGTGGTCCTTGGTGCTGATCAGGTTCATGTTCATGGCCTTCTCGCCGTTCATCTTGACCAGCAGGCGCTCGCCGGTGGTGCCGGCGGTGGTGACCACATTGCGGTCCTTCAGGTCGGTGAACTCCTTCACGCCCGAATCCTTCCTGGTCAGCATCTTGATGCCGTAGACGAACATGCTGTTGGAGAACGCCACCTGCTTCTGGCGCTCCAGGTTGTTGGTGGTGCTGCCGCATTCGATGTCGATGGTGCCGTTCTGCACCAGCGGGATGCGGTTCTGCGAGGTGATCGGGGTCAGGCGCATCTGCAGGCCGGGCATCTTCAGTTCGCTCTTCACCTTGTCGACAATCTGCAGCAGGATCTCGTGCGAATAGCCCATGACCTCCTTGCCGTCGGTGTATGAGAACGGGATCGACGATTCGCGATAGCCAAGCGAGATCACGCCGCTGTCCTTGATCTTCTTCAGCGTGTCGCCATCGGCGGCATGGGCGGCGCCGGCGGCCAGCAGCAGCGTGGCGGCCGCAAGCGCGCGGCGGGTGGCGGATCGGTGGGGGTGCAGTGATTGCATGTGGCGCTCCTTGTAGTGGGGCTTGGTCATTGAGGCATGTTTCGTGGACGGCGTCGTGGCTTGCGGACGCACGGGTACGGCATGAACCAACACTTGCCTGCGGCGCTAGCGGGACAGGACGTTAGGCGCACGCAGCATCAAAATCCTCTGCTTCGATGGCCGGACGGCGCCCTGCCAGCCGGTCGGCCAGCAGGCCGGCGCTGCCCATCGCCAGCGTAAAACCGAGCGCGCCATGGCCCAGGTTCAGCCATAGCCCGGACACCCGCGACGGCCCCACCAGCGGCAGGCCGTCCGGCGTGGCCGGGCGCAGCCCGGCCCACGGCTGCAGCTGCGCCAGCGGCAGCTCGGGCACGATGCCCTCGAACAGCGCGCGTGTCTGTGCCACCAGCGTGCCGACCCGCTCCGGGTCGATGCGGGTGCCGCCGCGCACCAGGTCGGCCATGCCCGCCACCCGCAGTGTATTGCCGATGCGCGCGTAGACGATCTTGTTGGCAAAGTCCGTCACGCTGATATGCGGCGCGCGCGTGCCGCTGGCCAGCGGCACCGTGATGCTGTAGCCCTTGAGCGGCCACAGCATCGGCCGCACGCCCAGCGGGCGCAGCAGCGGCACGCTGCCGATGCCGCCGGCCACGATCACTACGTCGGCCGGCACCACGCCGCTGGCGGTCCGCACGCCGGTCACGCGCCCACCCTGCTGCACCAGCTCTTGCACGACGGTGCCGAAGCGCATCGACACCCCGGCGTGCGCCCCGTCTTGCAGCAACCGTGCCAGCGACAGGCAGAAGCGGTGGCAGTCGCCCACTTCCTCGCTCGGCGTGTAGATGGCGCCGGCAATCTCGTTGCGGATGCCGGCCAGCGCGGGCTCCAGCGCCACGCAGGCATCGCGGTCCAGCGCCTGCTGCTCGCAACCCAGGCTGGCTTGGTAGTCCAGCAGCCGGCAGGCCGCATCGAACGCCGCCGCATCGCGGTGCACAACCAGTTTGCCGCGCCGCGCAAAATCGAAACCGGCGCCAACATCGTCATGCTGGTGCCGGGCCACGAACGCCTGCATCAGGTCGCGTGAATAGAACCCCAGCCGCAGCAGCTTGCGCGTGGTGGCTTCACTGGTGGCGGCATTGCAGGCGCCCATGAAGGCTGCCAGCCAGCGCCACTGCGCCGGGTCGGCCGCGGGCCGGAAGCGCATCGGCGAATCGCGCCGCAGCAGCCAGCCCGGCACCTTGGCCATCACGCCCGGCCCGGCCAGTGGCGCCACATAGCTGTAGCTGAGCTGCCCGCCATTGGCAAAGCTGGTCTCCTCGGCCGGCCCGTCGTGGCGCTCCAGCACCGTCACCTGGTGGCCGTCCTCGGCCAGGCGCCACGCCGTCGTCATGCCGACCACGCCGGCGCCCACGATCACTACCTGCATTGCCATCCCTTGATTGCTTTTTCCCGATCCGGCAAAGCGTAGTGCAGGCGGCGCGGATTGCCCAATGCGAATACGTGCCAGAATATGTCATCAGGCTATGGATGCCTGCCCGCTTCCCGGATTGCCATGCGCTTGCGCCAGATCGAAGTCTTCCGCGCCGTGATGCTGACCGGCACCGTCAGCGAGGCCGCGCGCCTGCTGCACGTGTCCCAGCCGGTGGTCACGCGCGTGCTGCAGCACGCCGAGGCCTCGCTCGGCTTTCGCCTGTTCGAGCGGGTGCGCGGCCGGCTGCAGGCCACGCCCGAGGCCAATGCGCTCTATGGCGATGTCGAAAGGCTATATGGCGAGATCGAGCGCGTGCGCCGGGTCTCGGAAAGCCTGCGCCACAAGGGCGCCGGGCGGCTGCGCGTGGCCGCCACCCCCAGCCTGGCCAACCCGCTGCTGGTGCCGGCGGTGCGGCGCTTCTGCGCGCGCCACCCGGACACGCAGGTGCAGGTGCTGACCCACCATACCGACGAGATCGTCGGGGCGCTGCTGGCCAACCAGATCGACCTGGGCTTTGCCTTTGCGCCGCCGGGCCACGAGGCCATCGCCAGCGAGCCGGTGGCCAGCGGCCGCATGCTGCTGGCGGTGCCGCGCGGCCAGCCGCTGCCCGCCGGCGGGCGCCGCCAGGTGGTGCCGATGCAGCGGCTGATGGAGCGCGCCTTCATCGGCTATGACGACAACAGCTCGCTCGGGCTGCTGGTGCGCCAGACCCTGGCCCGGCACGCGCTGGAGCCGCGCTCGACGCTGGAGGTGCAGACCTATTCGCTGGCGCTGGCCCTGGTCGATGCGGGGCTGGGCGTGACCCTGCTGGACCAGTACACCGCGCTCAGCGCCAGCCCCGAGCGGGTCGCGCTGCACGACGTGGCGCCAGTGCTGCCGTTCGAGGTCCAGATGCTGCGCGCCAGCCATCGCGCCGGCTCCAGCCTGGCCGACGACCTGCGCGCGCAGTTTGCGCTGGCCGCCGCGGAACTGGCCGCAACGCTGCCGCAGCGGCTGGAAGCGCCAGCCGCCAGCTTTGACGCCACGCCCCGGAGCCGCGATCGAGGTCCGCCTGATGTCTGACTGATGTCCGATTGACAGCCGCGCGCGGCGTGCACCATCATCAAGCCGCCTGCAGGCACAACCTGCGTGCGCCAAACCGCCTATGTTCGTCCTGACCCTGATCGCCCTTGTCCTTGTCAGCGCCTTTTTCTCGGTCTCCGAGATCGCGCTGACCGCCGCGCGCCGCACCAAGCTGCAAGTCCTGTCGGAGCGCGGCGATGGCCGCGCCACGCGCGTACTGCGGCTCAAGGAAGAGCCCGGGAATTTCTTCACGATCGTGCAGATCGGCGTCAACAGCGTGGCCATCCTGGCCGGTATCCTCGGCGAGAAGCATGTATCGGACCTGCTGCTGGAAACGCTGTCGCCCTATATGCAGGTGGTCCACGCCCAGCGCGTGGCCAATATCGGCTCGTTCCTGATCGTGACGCTGCTGTTCATCCAGTTTGCCGACCTGATCCCCAAGCGCATCGCCATGACCTTCCCCGAGCGGTGCGCGGTGGCGGTGATCGACCCGATGCTGACGCTGCTGCGCGTGCTCAAGCCGCTGGTCTGGATCTTCAACGCCGCCGCCGATGCCACGCTGCGGCTGCTGCGCCTGCCGACCAAGCCGGTCGACCAGATCACCACCGAGGACATCGCCGCGATGGTCGATGCCGGCGCCGAAGCCGGCGTGCTGCACAAGCATGAACTCCACCTGATCGAAAACGTGTTCGAGCTCGAGTTCAAGAGCATTACCGCGATCATGACGCCGCGCGACGACGTGGTCTACCTGAGTCTCGACGAACCCGCCGACAGCGTGCGCCGCAAGCTGGTCAACCAGCCGCACGCGCAATACCCGGTGTGCGGGCACGACCTCGACGACGTGCAGGGCTATATCGATTCCAAGGACATCCTGCAGCTGCTGCTGGCCGACGAGAGCGCCACCGTGATCAACAATATCGGCCGCCACCACGACAAGAACGTGCTGGTGATCCCCGACACGCTGACCCTGTCCGAGGCGCTCACGCGCTTCCGCGAGATGCACCAGAACTTTGCCGTGGTGATGAACGAATACGGGCTGGTGGTGGGCATCGTCACGCTGGACGATATCGTCGGCGCGCTGATGGGAGACATCCTGTATTCCAGCGAGGACGAGCAGATCGTGCGGCGCGACGACAGCTCCTGGCTGGTCGACGGCCTCACCCCGCTGGTGGACCTGAAGAAGGCGCTGGATCTCGACACCCTGCCCGGCGAGGACTATGTCGACACCGCGGCCGGGCTGGTGATCTATTCGCTCAAGCGCATCCCGAAGAAATCCGAGTCGATCACCGTGGCGGGCTATCGCTTCGAAGTGCTGGACATCGACCATCACAAGATCGACCAGCTGCTGGTGTCGCGCCTGCCGCAGGCGCCGGAAGCCGAAGCGCCGCCACGGCTGGCGTAGGCGCGACGGCCTGCCGGTAGCGCTCCAGCGTATCCGGCAGCCGGAACCACGCCACATAGCTGAACGCCACCACCACCGCTGCCGCCGCCACCGCGCCCAGCCGCCATGGCGCCACCGATTCCTTCGGCGCCGGCACGTGCAGCGTGCGGTAAGCCGTGCCGAGCAGCGCGATCCATGCCAGCCCCAGCGCATAGCCTGCAGCGACATCCGACAGCCAGTGCATGCCCAGGTACAGCCGCGATACCCCGATCGCCGCCACCGCCACCACGGTCAGTGCCAGCACCGGGATGCGCACGCGCCACGGCTGGCGCAGGCACATCAGGAAGGCCAGGAAGCCATAGGTGACCATGCTGCTGGTGGCGTGCCCGCTGGGGAAGGAATACGATTCCAGGCCGCTGTAGATGCTGGCCGGGCGCATGCGCGCCATGCCCAGCTTGAGCGCCATCACGCAGGCGCGCGCCCCCAGCAGCGCGGCGGCCCAGTACAGGGCCACGGTCCAGGCGCGCCGCCAGCACAGCCACGCGAACACCGCCACGCCCACCGTCAGGGAAATGCGCGCGCCGCCCAGTTCGGTCACTGCCACCATTGCGATATCGAGCCAGTCGGTACGCAAGGCACGCAGCCATGCAAACACGATCTGGTCGATGCGCACCACGCCCCCGCTTTCTGCGACCTCGCCGGCCAGCCAGAACAGGGCGCTGCCGCAGGCCAGCAGGACCACCAGCAGCTCGGCCATGTCGCGCTCGAGCATGCGCAGCGTGAGCGTGCTCAGCCGGCGCGGCTGTGCGGCCACGCGCGCGGACAGTGCGCCGGCCCCCCACACGCGCCACCGGTCCAGCCAGCGCACCACCGGCCGCAACAGCGCCACCAGCAGCGGCACCAGGCTCAGCAGCAGCACCGTCACCAGCGTGAACAGCGCCAGCAGCCCGAGCGCCGTGCCCGGCGTGAGCCAGGCCTCTGCGAAGGCGCTCGCGCCTGCCGGCACGTCAATCACGGGACCCACCCGCGGCGCCGACGATGCGGGCGATATTGGCGCGCGCCGGCGCCTCGCAGTCGGCAAAGGCGTCGGTCAGGAATAGTCGCGGGCGCTGCGCCAGCTTGCCCAGGAACGCCGCGCGGCGGCGCATGAATTCAGTCTCCAGCGCCTCCCCCTGGAGACCGGTGCGGGCGGCCAGCATGGCGCGGTTCTCGGCGAACACATCCAGGCTGTGGGCATCGAACATTTCCGAAGCCGCGGCCAGCCTGAGCAGGTCGAGATCGAGCACGGTGTCGGCGCCGGCAATGCTCGGGCCATGGCCGCGCGTATCGAGCACGATCTGCGCGGCACGCTCCAGCACCGCGCGGTCCTCGCCGGGCGCCACCGTTTCGATCAGCGCGGCTGAGGCGGCTTCGTTGTGCTCGCACCCCGCCACATAGACCGCGTCGTGGCACAGCACCGCCAGCGCCTGCGCGCGGTCCAGCGCAATGCCGCGCGCGTGGGCGGTCTCGAACATCTCCAGGATATGGCGGCTGTCGTGGTAGTGCCGGTACGGCGTATCGTGCAGCGCCAGCACATCGAGCACCGCCTGGCGCGGCAGGAAGTCCAGGCACGCCAGCGCCGCGGGCCAGGCGGGCGCAAAGCGCGGCACCTCGCCCTGCGGCGTGGCCACCGGTTCACTGAACACATCGGCGCGGCGCACCCACAGCAATGAGGGATCGCGCATCGCGCGGTAGACCACCACGGGCGCGAGATCGGCCTCGAAGCGGCCGATGCCGACTGCCGTGTAGGCGCCGCCCTTGTAGTGCCGGTACGGCATGCCGGCGACCAGGTTGGGGTCGGCCGGCAGTTCGGCCGGATCGCCGTGGAAGGCCGGTGCTGGGGGTTGGCTGGCGGGTGGCTGTGTCATGGTGCGGCATCCTGCGTTGCGGATCGCCATGATAGTGCACCCGGCAGCGCGTCCGGTACGCGGGCCAGTGCCGCGGCCCATGCCCGCCGCATGAAAAACCGGCCGCGGAAAAAACAAAACCGACGCGCACTGTCGTGGGCGTCGGCCTGAGTTTTACTACACTGTTGTTGCCTGCCGGTGGTCGATTCCGACAGCTTCTTGTTTTGGCGGAGAGGGTGGGATTCGAACCCACGGTACCGTCGCCGGTACGCCTGATTTCGAGTCAGGTACATTCGACCACTCTGCCACCTCTCCGGTAACTTGTTGCCGTGTGGCGAAACCGAAATTATAGCCATGTCCGGCCAGCCGATGCAATAGGCTGGCAGCGGATTTTTTCGGTTCGCTTTACATCTCCGGTTCCAGGCGGGTGATGCCGCCCATGTACGGCTGCAGCGCGGCCGGCACGGTGACCGAGCCGTCTGCGTTCTGGTAGTTCTCAAGGATCGCCACCAGCGTGCGGCCCACGGCCAGCCCGGAGCCGTTGAGGGTGTGCACCAGCTCCGGCTTGCCCTGCCCCGCGCGCATGCGCGCCTGCATGCGGCGCGCCTGGAAGTCGCCCATATTCGAGCACGAGCTGATCTCGCGGTAGGTGTTCTGCGCGGGGATCCACACTTCGAGGTCGTAGGTCTTGGTGCTGCCGAAGCCCATGTCGCCGGTGCACAGCACGATGGTGCGGAACGGCAGCTCCAGCTTCTTCAGGATTGCCTCGGCGTGGCCGGTCAGTTGTTCCAGCGCCTCGAACGACTGCGCGGCCGGCACCACCTGCACCAGCTCGACCTTGTCGAACTGGTGCTGGCGAATCATGCCGCGCGTGTCCTTGCCATACGAGCCGGCCTCCGAGCGAAAGCACGGCGTATGCGCGACAAAGCGCAGCGGCAGCTTCTCGCCGGCGACGATGGCGTCGCGCACGATATTGGTCAGCGGCACCTCGGCGGTCGGGATCAGGTAGAAGTTCTCGATGCGCTCGCCGTCTTCGCTGCCGACCTTGCGCGGCACCTTGAACAGGTCTTCCTCGAACTTGGGCAGCTGGCCGGTGCCGCGCATCGAGGCGGCGTTGACCATGTACGGCACGTACATCTCGGTGTAGCCGTGTTCCTGCGTATGGGTGTCGAGCATCAGCTGGACCAGCGCGCGGTTCATGCGCGCCAGGCCGCCGCGCAGCATCGAGAAGCGCGAACCGGTGACCTTGACCGCGGTGTCGAAGTCCAGGCCCAGCTTCTCGCCCACGTCGACGTGATCGCGCACGGCGAAGTCAAACTGGCGCGGCTCGCCCACGCGGCGCACTTCAACGTTCTGGGTTTCGTCGTTGCCCACCGGCACGCTTTCATGCGGCAGGTTGGGGATGGCCAGCATCAGCTCGGCCAGGTGCGCCTGGATCTCGTCCAGCCGCGCGGCCGAGGCCTTGAGCGTGTCGCCGATGCCGCCAACTTCCGCCATCACGGCCGAGGCGTCCTCGCCCTTGCCCTTGAGCATGCCGATCTGCTTGGACAGGCTGTTGCGGCGCGCCTGCAGTTCCTCGGTCTGGGTCTGCAGTTGCTTGCGTTCGGCCTCAAGTGCCTGGAACGCCGCAACGTCGAGTTGGTAGCCGCGCGTGGCAAGGCGTTGCGCCACGGCGTCGATGTCTTTGCGGAACAGCTGGATGTCGAGCATGTTGCTTTGGTGAAGTGCAGGGCCAGCGACATGCCGGCGGACCCGCCATTTTACTGCACCGGCCCCGTCCGGCGCGAACCGGGCGATGCCAGGCCAGCGCCGTGTTGCCGGCTCACGCCACCGCTCACTCCCCGCCCTTGCCGCCGTCCTTTGGCTTGGCCACGCGCTGCTCGCGATGCCAGGCGGCATCCAGCTCGCGCAGGTGGCGCAGCTTCTCGGCGATCTTGCCCTCCAGCCCGCGCGGCACCGGCTGGTACCAGTCCTGGGCCTTGAGGTCGTCCGGGAAGTAGTGCTCGCCGGCGGCGTAGGCCTCGGGCTCGTCGTGCGCGTAGCGGTAGGCGTGGCCGTGGCCAAGCTCCTTCATCAGCTTGGTCGGCGCGTTGCGCAGGTGCACCGGCACCGCGCGCGACTTGTCCTTGGCGACGAAGGCGCGCGCCGCGTTGTAGGCGTTGTAGCCGGCGTTGGACTTGGGCGCCACGGCCAGGTAGATCAGGGCCTGACCCAGCGCCAGCTCGCCCTCGGGCGAGCCAAGGCGCTCATAGGTCTCGGCCGCGTCCAGCGTGATGCGGGCGGCACGGGGATCGGCCAGGCCGATATCCTCCCATGCCATGCGCACGATGCGCCGCGCCAGGTAGCGCGGGTCGGCGCCGCCGTCGATCATGCGGCAGAACCAGTACAGCGCCGCGTCCGGGTCCGAGCCGCGCACGGACTTGTGCAGCGCGCTGATCTGGTCGTAGAAGGCGTCGCCGCCCTTGTCGAAGCGGCGCAGGTTTTCCGACAGCGCGCTGCCCAGCAGCGCGGTATCGATCTGCGCGGCGCCGGCGGTGCGCGCGGCACGCGCCACGATCTCGATATTGTTCAGCAGCTTGCGCCCGTCGCCATCGGCCGAGGCCACGATCAGCTGCAGTGCTTCGTCCTGCCAGCTCAGGTCGCCCGCCTGTGCGCCGAGTTCTTCGCTGGCGCGCAGCGCCAGCTGGGTCAGCTCGGCATCGTCCAGGCTCTTGAGCACATAGACCGCAGCGCGCGACAACAAGGCACCGTTGACTTCGAACGAGGGGTTCTCGGTGGTGGCGCCGATAAAGGTGAAGAGCCCGCTTTCCACATGCGGCAGGAAGGCATCCTGCTGGCTCTTGTTGAAACGGTGGACTTCGTCGACGAACACCAGCGTGCGCCGGCCGTGCGCGCGAAACTGCTCGGCGCGCTCGACCGCCTCACGGATGTCCTTGACCCCCGACAGCACCGCCGACAGCGCGATGAACTCGGCGTCGAAGGCACTGGCCATCAGCCGCGCCAGCGTGGTCTTGCCCACGCCCGGAGGGCCCCACAGGATCATCGAATGCGGCTCGCCGGACTCGAACGCCACGCGCAGCGGCTTGCCCGCACCGAGCAGGTGCTGTTGCCCGATCACCTCGTCGATGGTGCGCGGGCGCAGGCGCTCGGCCAGCGGTTGCCGGGAACGGTCGGGAGTATCGGAAAACAGCGTGTCCGCCACGGTATTCAAGCCTTGTGAATGCAGAACGCCACAGTGTAGACCATCGGCGCCCTGCCCCTGCGTGGCACGCTAGGCGGCAAATGCCACCACATCCTCGATCTCGACACGGATGCCGATGCGCTCGCCCACGGCATGGTTGTGGTGGGACGGCACCAGCGCCAGTACGCGGCCGCCGCTGGCCAGGCGCAGCGTGTACAGGATCTCGGCGCCGCGGAAGGCCTTGTGGACCACCTCGGCGCGCATCGGGCTGGCGTCGTCGTGGATGATGTCATCGGGGCGCACCAGCACGTCTACGGCGGCGCCAGCGGGCAGCGCCAGCGGCGCCGCGGGGCGCAGCAGGCCCAGTTCCAGTTCAATCTCCGCGGTCTCGCGCAACCGCCCCGCCATCAGCACGCCCTGCCCGATAAAGCCCGCGACAAAGCGCGATGTCGGCCGGTGGTAGAGGTCGTGCGCGCTGCCCCACTGCTCGATCACCCCGTCGTGCATGACGCCGATCTCGTCGGCCATGGCAAAGGCCTCGTGCTGGTCGTGGGTGACCAGGATCGCGGTGGTGCCCTGCGCCTTCAGGATCGCGCGCACCTCCAGGCTCAGGCGTTCGCGCAGGTCGACATCGAGGTTGGAGAACGGCTCGTCGAGCAGCAGCAGCTCCGGGCGCGGTGCC
Source organism: Cupriavidus sp. FW305-26 (assembly GCF_058787975.1). Classification (NCBI taxonomy): domain Bacteria; kingdom Pseudomonadati; phylum Pseudomonadota; class Betaproteobacteria; order Burkholderiales; family Burkholderiaceae; genus Cupriavidus; species Cupriavidus sp. FW305-26. Next base: position 36,596 of record NZ_JBYTAH010000007.1, on the reverse strand, counting down.
AGCGCGCGCGCCAACGCCACGCGCTGCTGCTGGCCGCCGGAAAGCTCATGCGGATATTTGCGGCCCGCGCCGGCCAGTCCGACCAGCTGCAGCACCTCGTCCACGCGCGCCGCGCGCCCGGCGCGGCTGGCGCGCACCAGGCCGAAACCCACGTTGGCCGCCACGTCCAGGTGCGGGAACAGTGCATAGTCCTGGAACACCATGCCGATGCGGCGCTGCTCCGGCGCCAGCATCGCCCCGGACGACGACACGACCTGCCCGTCCAGCACGATGCGGCCGTCCTGCAGCGGCTCGAAACCGGCGATGGCACGCAGCACCGTGGTCTTGCCGCAGCCGCTGGGCCCCAGCAGGCAGGCGATATTGCCGCGCGCCACCGAGAACGACAGCCCCTTGACCACCACATGGCGGCCAAAAGCGTGACGGATATGGTCGACCTCGATGACAGCGGCGCCAGCGCCAGTGACGTCAGCAACGCCTGCGCGGGTCGCCGGCCGGCTGCGGGCCTGGGCGCCGGGCAAGCGTGAATAGGAATCGGTTCGCATGTGCGCATTATAGAGACGCGGCCGGGGGCCGTGAGCGCCTTTCGGGGCAAATGCGTGCCCCACATTGCTAGAATGCGGCAGCCGCACGCTGTGCGCGGCACTTCCGCCCACTTTCCGACGCATGCTCCTGTCCAGCCGCCGCCGCTTCCATCCCCTGACCCTGGCCACCCTGGTGATGGCGCTGCTGATCGCCGTGCCGGTGCTGGTGATCGCCTCGGCCGTGCTGCTGCCCGCCGGCGACACCTGGCGCCACCTGATCGACACGGTGCTGGCGGAATACGTGCTCAACACCGTCTGGCTGCTGTGCGGCGTCGCCGTGGGGGTATTGCTGCTGGGGGTGACCACCGCCTGGCTGGTATCGACCTACCGTTTCCCGGGCCACGCCGTGATGGAATGGGCGCTGGTCTTGCCGATGGCGATGCCCGCCTACGTGATCGCCTATGCCTACACCGACGCGCTGCAGTTTGCCGGGCCGGTGCAGGGCTGGTTGCGCGAGCTGACCGGCTGGAAGGCGCGCGAGTACTGGTTTCCAGATATCCGCTCGCTGGGCGGCGCCATCGCCCTGTTCTCGCTGGTGCTGTATCCCTACGTCTACCTGACCGCGCGCGCCGCCTTCCTGCAGCAGACCCAGAACACGCTGGAGGCCGCGCGCCTGCTCGGCCACGGCACCTGGAGCAGGCTCTGGCGCGTGGTGCTGCCGCTGGCGCGCCCCGGCATCGTTGCCGGCACCGCGCTGGCAATGATGGAAACGCTGGCCGACTTCGGCACCGTCGCCTACTTTGCCATCCCGACTTTCTCCACTGGCATCTACCGCGCCTGGTTCTCGCTTGGCGACAAGAACGCCGCGGCGCAGCTGTCGGCATGCATGCTGCTGTTCGTCGCCGCCATCCTGCTGCTGGAGCGCGCCAGCCGCGGCCGCGCGCAGGTCTACGGCAACCAGCGCCGCGCCGTGGCCTGGACGCTGGACGGCGCGCGCGGCTGGCTGGCGCTGGCCGTATGCATGGTGCCGGTGCTGCTGGGCTTTCTGATTCCCGCGCTGATGCTGTGCCGCATGGCCTTCACCGACGGCGATGCGCAGTTCGGCGCGCGCTTTGTCGGGCTGGTGCGCAACAGCTTCCTGCTGGCCAGCGCCACCGCGCTGGCCGCGGTGACGGTCGCGCTGGCGGTGGGCTACGCCGCGCGCGCGGCCAACGGCAAGCGCAGCTGGCTGATGCGCGGCCTGACGCGGCTGTGCGGCATGGGTTATGCGCTGCCGGGCTCGGTCATTGCCGTGGGCGTGCTGGTGCCGGTGGCGCGGCTCGACAACGCGCTGTCGGCCTGGCTGCAGCAGCAGTTCGGGCTCTCGGTGGGGCTGCTGCTGACCGGCGGCATCGCCGCGCTGGTCTATGCGCTGCTGGTGCGCTTCCTGGGCGTGGCGCTGCAGACCGTCAATGCCGGGCTGGGCAAGATCACCCCCAGCATGGATGCGGCCGCGCGCAGCCTGGGCCACGGCCCCGGCGCCACGCTGCGGCGCGTGCATTTCCCGATGCTGCGAGGCAGCCTGCTGACCGCGGCACTGATCGTCTTTGTCGACGTGATGAAGGAGTTGCCGGCCACCTTCGTGATGCGTCCGTTCAACTTCGACACGCTGGCCGTGCAGGCCTACAACCTCGCTGCCGACGAGCGCCTGACCGAGGCCGCCACCGCCTCGCTGGTGATCGTGGCCGTGGGCCTGCTGCCGGTGATCGTGCTGTCGCGCACGATCCGGCGCGAAGCGCAGCGCTGAGCCTCCCACGCTTCTTGCCCTAAAGTCGCGCCACAACGCGCCGATAGCCTTTTATGGCCCGGCGTTCGCCCGGGAGCGAACAGCGGCAGGCCTGCCGCGCAAGAACCTATGCTGCGATATCACATCCTGCTGTTCAAGTTGAACCGGCTGAGCCGCAACAAGCTGAGCGGCGTGGAAGAAGTCTCGCTGGCCGGACAGCTGGCCGAGATGGTCGATTCGGCCGACACCGCCGCGCGCGTCATCGCCGACCTGTTCGATCACGCCAACCCGCAGGTGCGACGCATCGCGCTCAACGCGATCCGCCGCGCGCGGCAGTTCTCGTCGCCCGAGCTGCAGCCCGCGCTGGTGCGCCGCATGGCCGATGCCGAAGCGGTGCTGCGCCATGACGCCGTCTGGATCGTGCAGGAAACCCGGATGGATGGCGCCGAACTGCGCGCCGCGCTGCGCCGCGTTGCCGGCAAGGTGCAACTGCCGTGGGACGCCGAGCGCGCCCGCGCCAATCCCGGCGACATCGCGCTGGCCGCGCAGGTGCGCGCCCGCATGGCGCTGGACAAGCTGCTGGAAAAGAGTGCCGCCGAACGCAACCAGGCACTGGCCGCGATGGCGCTGGGCGGGACCTCGGACCAGCCTTATGCCGAAGGCACGGTCGGCCACAAGGGCCTGCTGCACCGCGCACTGGTGCGGCGACAGGCGGGGCGGCGGCTCAACAGCAGCGTGAAGCTGACGTTCCGCAAGCTGGAGCCCACGCAGGTGACTGGGAACAAGCGGTTCCTGCTGTAGCAGGAACCGCCCCTACTGCAAAGGCCGTGGCGGCTTACTTGAAACCGGCGCGGTCCACCAGCTTCTGCGCTTGCGGCTGGTACTTGCCCAGCTCGGCCACGTTGATGGTGTCGGCCTTGAACGTGCCCAGCGCTTCCAGCGCCGGGTTGCTGACCTTCACGCCCTGCACCACCGGCCATTCGTTGTTGCCGTCGGCAAAGTAGCGCTGCGCCTCGTCGCTGGCCAGGTACTCCAGGAACTTGACCGCCGCTTCCTTGTTGGGCGCATGCTTGAGCATGCCGCCGCCCGAGACGTTCATGTGCACGCCCTGGCTCGACTGGTTCGGCCACAGCACGCCCAGCTTGTCGGCCACGGCCTTGTCTTCCGGCTTGGTCGACTTCAGCAGGCGCGCGATGTAATAGGTGTTGGCGATGGCCACGTCGCACTCGCCGGCGGCAACCGCCTTGAGCTGGTCGGTGTCGCCGCCCTTGGGCACGCGCGCCAGGTTGGCGGCCACGCCGCGCGCCCACTGCTCGGTGCGTGCCTCGCCATCGTGGGCGATCAGGCTGGAGACCAGCGACAGGTTGTAGACATGGCCGCTGGAACGCGTGCAGACCTTGCCCTTCCACTTGGGATCGGCCAGGTCTTCATAGCTGGCGATATCGCCGGCCTTGACCGCGGTCTTGTTGTAGGCAATCACGCGGCCGCGCGCCGAGAAGCCGAACCATTCGCCATTGGGGTCGCGATAGTTGGCCGGGATGCGCGATTCCAGCGCCTTCGACTTTACCGGCGCAAACACGCCAGCCTGCTGGGCGCGCCACAGGCGGCCGATATCCACCGTGATGAACACGTCCGCCGGGCTGTTGGCGCCTTCATTGCGGATACGCTCCAGCAGCGGGTCTTCCTGGCCTTCGATGCGGTTGATCTTGATGCCGGTCTGCTTGGTGAAGTTGGCGTACAGCGCTTCGTCCGTCTGGTAGTGACGCGCGGTGTAGAGGTTGAGCACCTTTTCCTGCGCCGCAGCGGCGAGCGGCAGGGTCAGCAGGGCCAGCGCCGCAGCGCGCGGCAGCAAGGTTCGGATAGTGGTCTTCACGCGGATGGCTCCCCAGCATGGTTTGGGCAGCCGCCGGGGACCCCGAGGCCGCCCGGTTATTGGATTCCGGTCAGCGGGAAACAATATTGATTCTTGTTCAGGCGGTCAAATTACATTTCTGTCATGTTGACGCCCGTTGACCGATCAATACCAGGGAGATGCCCGCACTAACGTAATCGCCCCCTGTGCGAAGACGAACCGGCAAGGCGGGCGCCGAAATCTCAGCCGCGGCGTACCCAGACCACCTTGCCAGCCTTGACGCCCAGCGTGCGGCGTTGCGGGTTGTAGTCCATGGTGCCGGGGAACTGCTGGCCGTCGCGCTCGCCCAGTCGCCACGCGCAGCCCTGCAGCAGGCCGATGGCTTCGGCCTCGGGCTTGCCGACCAAGGCATCGTCGGCCAGCTTGTCGGCGGCACAGCCCTCCGGCGTGCCACGCGCGCCTTGCGGGCCGGTCGGCGCGGGCGCCGCGCAAGCCGCCAGCAGGGCCCCGCCCGCCGCCAGCATGGCGGACTGGCGCAGCCAACGCCGGATGGTTCGCTTCGCAATCATGTCGTTCTCCTGATGGATTTGGCGAGTATGAGGATGCTGGGACACGCGGCACACCGCGGCGTTCAGCTTCTTTGCACACCGATATGAAACTTTTGCCAGATTACGCTGTATTGCGCACATTTTCAGTGTGGCTTCGGCTTGATCTGGATAAACCGAGCTATAAGCCATGCGTGCTATCAGTGAGTAAGCGGGCCGGCAACGTCCCGCACCACTCCACCCACCGCGCATCCCTCTGCGCCTTCCCTGGGAGCAACGCATGACCGCAATGATGAAAGCCGCCGTTTTTGTCGAGCCTGGCCGGATCGAACTGGCAGACAAGCCGATCCCGGATATCGGCCCCAACGATGCCCTGGTGCGTATCACCACCACCACCATCTGCGGCACCGACGTGCACATCCTCAAGGGTGAGTACCCGGTGGCGAAGGGCCTGACCGTGGGCCATGAGCCCGTCGGCATCATTGAAAAGCTCGGCAGCGCGGTGACGGGATACCGCGAAGGCCAGCGCGTGATCGCCGGCGCAATCTGCCCCAACTTCAACTCCTACGCGGCGCAGGACGGCGTGGCCTCGCAGGATGGCAGCTACCTGATGGCCAGCGGCCAGTGCGGCTGCCACGGCTACAAGGCGACCGCGGGCTGGCGCTTCGGCAACATGATCGACGGTACCCAGGCGGAATACGTGCTGGTGCCCGACGCCCAGGCCAACCTGACGCCAATCCCCGATGGCCTCACCGACGAGCAGGTGCTGATGTGCCCCGACATCATGTCCACCGGCTTCAAGGGCGCGGAAAACGCCAATATCCGCATCGGCGACACCGTGGCCGTGTTCGCGCAGGGCCCGATCGGGCTATGCGCGACCGCCGGCGCGCGGCTGTGCGGCGCCACCACCATCATCGCCATCGACGGCAACGACCACCGGCTGGAGATCGCGCGCAAGATGGGCGCGGACGTGGTCCTGAACTTCCGCAACTGCGACGTGGTGGACGAGGTCATGAAGCTGACCGGCGGGCGCGGCGTGGATGCCTCGATCGAGGCGCTGGGCACGCAGGCAACCTTCGAGCAGTCGCTGCGCGTGCTCAAGCCCGGCGGCACGCTGTCCAGCCTGGGGGTCTATTCAAGCGACCTGACCATTCCGCTGTCGGCTTTCGCCGCGGGGCTGGGCGACCACAAGATCAACACCGCGCTGTGCCCCGGCGGCAAGGAACGCATGCGGCGGCTGATCAATGTGATCGAGTCGGGGCGGGTCGACCTGGGAGCGCTGGTGACGCACCAGTACAGGCTGGACGACATCGTCGCGGCCTACGACCTGTTCGCCAACCAGCGCGACGGCGTGCTGAAGATCGCCATCAAGCCGCACTGACGGCGGCGCCTCGGGTTCAGCCCTTGGCCCGGGCGGCCAGCGCCTGCATGGCGTCGGCCGGCAGCGGCCCATGGCAGGTGCGCTCGCCGCCGGACTCGCTGACCACCAGCCATACCTGGTCCGGCTGGCCCTTCGGATGCAACAGCCAGGCCGGGCCGCGCGCATTGCTGCTGGGCGGCAGGTCTTCCAGCACGCCGGTGCTGGCCGACTGCAGCATCACCGCGCACTCGGTGGCGGACACGCGCGTGGCCTTGAGAAAGCCAGAATTGCCCAGCACTTCGGGCAATCCCGAGTCCGGTGCGCGCAGGAAGGAATCGACATCGAACTTGCTGGCGCCGCCGCCGCTGCTGGCACATGCCGCCAACAGCAGCGCGCCGGCACTGGCCAGCAACACGGCGTGCTGGCTGCGCCGCGAACGGATGGTGACTGCGGGACCTTCCTGCGGATCGTTCATGGCGGGCCTCACTGCTTCATCACATCGGCGCCCTTGGGCACCGTAAACCGGAATGCATCGGCCGCCAGCGGCGGGTTCTTCTGCATGCCCGTGAAGGTCAGCAGGGTGGTGTTGCCGAACGCGTCGCGCAGTTCCATGGCTTCAAGATTGCCGGCCTTGAAGCCGATGCCGATGCGCTCGAACTGCGTGTCCTTGGCCTTGGGCGTCAGCTCCAGCCACTCTACGCCGTCGCGCGTCGGGCCGTTCTTGACCACGAAGTTCTTTTCCAGGTCGTTGCTGCCGAACAGGATCGCCGCCGGGCTGGAGCCGAGTGCGCCGTCGAGCTTGCGCTCGGTGACCTGGTTCAGGTCCTTGTCATAGATGTACAGGGTCTGGCCGTCGGCCTGCAGCAGCTGGTCGTAGGGCTTGGTATAGCGCCAGGTGAACTTGCCCGGGCGCGAGAACACAAAGGTGCCGCTGGAGGTGCCGGTCACCTTGCCGTTGGCGCCCTGCCCCTTGACCTGGCGCTGCGTGAATTCGCCGCGCGCGCTCTTCACGCCGGTGACAAAGCTCTGCAACTGGTCAGTGGCTGCGGCATGGGCCGGCGCCTGGATGGCAAACATCGCCAGCGCGGCGCAGGCCGACACGATGATGCGGTTGCGCATGGTTCGGGTCCTGGTAGTTATGGAGGGCGTCGCCGCGTGTGCTGCGCCCAACGCTGTAGGCCGCTGCACGGGCAACTTGTCTGTTTAGAGCAGGCGGCAGCCGGAGGATTCCACACGGCCCGCGCTCGCGGGTAACCGGATATTACGGCAGACACCGCGGGAACCGCGCCTGTTCTGCGGCGATGTTGTCTTTTCCGTGATGACATGGCTGAATGAGACCACGCAAGACAAGGTCGACAAGGCCACCGCGCCGCTCGCCACCGGGATGACCGAGATGGACCGCCGCCTCACGGATCGCCTCGATGCGGCCGATGCGCGCATCGAGCGCCTGGAAGTGCGCTTCGACAAGCAATTTGAAACCATCAACACGAAGCTCGACGTGCTGCTCAAGCGCCGCTAGCACACATCACAGGCCGCATGGGAGGAGCGCTGGCAGCGCTCAGTCATCGTCACGCGCGGCCGCACCGCCACCCTGCGCCAGAATGTCACGATTGCCGTTGCCCGACATCGCCGACACCAGCCCTGCCTTCTCCATATCCTCCAGCAGCCGCGCGGCACGGTTGTAGCCGATGCGCAGGTGGCGCTGCACCAGCGAGATTGACGCGCGCCGGTTCTTCAGCACCACCTCGACCGCCTGGTCGTACAGCGGATCGGCCTCGCCGCCGCCGCCGCCAATGCCGGCACCGCCGCCAAACCCGTCGCCGCCGCCGGCGTCATCGGTCAGGCCGCCTTCGAGGATGCCCTCGATGTAGTTGGCTTCGCCGGATTCCTTGAGCTTTTCCACCACGCGGTGGACTTCCTCGTCCGAGACAAAGGCGCCGTGCACGCGCACCGGCAGGCCGGTGCCCGGCGCCAGGTAGAGCATGTCGCCCATGCCCAGCAGCGCTTCGGCGCCCTGCTGGTCGAGGATGGTGCGCGAGTCGATCTTGCTGCTGACCTGGAACGCGATCCGGGTCGGCACATTGGCCTTGATCAGGCCGGTGATCACGTCCACCGACGGACGCTGCGTGGCCAGCACCAGGTGCAGGCCGGCCGCGCGCGCCTTCTGCGCGATGCGGGCGATCAGCTCTTCCACCTTCTTGCCGACCACCATCATCAGGTCGGCCAGCTCGTCGATGACGATGACGATGGTGGGCAGCCGGTCCAGCGGCTCCGGGGCGTCCGGGGTCAGGCTGAACGGGTTGGGGATCTTTTCTTCGCGGGCCGCGGCCTCGTCGATCTTTTTGTTGTAGCCGGCCAGGTTGCGCACGCCCAGCTTGCTCATCAGCTTGTAGCGGCGCTCCATCTCGCCGACCGCCCAGTTCAGGGCATTGCCGGCCTGGCGCATGTCGGTCACCACCGGGCACAGCAGGTGCGGGATGCCCTCGTAGACGCTCATTTCGAGCATCTTCGGGTCGATCAGGATCAGGCGTACGCTTTCCGCCTTGGCCTTGTACAGCAGCGACAGGATCATCGCGTTGATGCCGACCGACTTGCCCGAGCCGGTGGTGCCGGCCACCATGCAGTGCGGCATGCGGGCCAGGTCGGCCACCATCGGCTTGCCGGCGATGTCCTTGCCCAGCGCCATGGTCAGGCTGGACGAACTCTCGTTGTAGACCTGCGAGCCGAGGATTTCCGACAGGCGCACGGTCTGGCGCTTCGGGTTGGGCAGCTCCAGCCCCATGTAGTTCTTGCCCGGGATGGTCTCGACCACGCGGATCGACACCAGCGACAGCGAGCGCGCCAGGTCGCGCGCCAGGTTCACCACCTGGCTGCCCTTGACGCCGGTGGCCGGCTCGATCTCATACCGCGTGATGACCGGGCCCGGGTAGGCCGCCACCACCTTGACCTCGACGCCGAAGTCCTTGAGCTTTTTTTCGATCAGGCGCGAGGTGAACTCCAGGGTCTCGGCGCTGACGGTTTCCTGGTGCGGCGGAATCGGGTCCAGCAGCGACAGCGGCGGCAGGTCCGAGTCCTGGATATCGGCAAACAGCGGCTGCTGCTTCTCACGCTCGACGCGCTCATGCTTGGGCACTGCCTGCGGGCGCACGATCTGCACCGGCGCCGCCTCTTCGATGCGCACGCGCTGCACCTCGACGGTTTCTTTGCGCTCGGTCTTGGCGGCCTCGCCGATGATGCGGTCCTGCTTGCTCTCGCGGCGGGCCTTGAAGCCCAGGAACAGGGTCTCGACAAAGCCGCCGACGTGCTCGGCCACGGTCAGCCAGGAGAAATGGAAGAACAGCGACAGCCCGATCGCCAGCAGCAGCAACAACAGCAGGGTCGCGCCGGTGAAACCCAGCGCCACCTGCAGCCAGCCGCCCAGCAGATCGCCCAGCACCCCGCCCGGCGCGCGCGGCAGCGCGGCGCGCAACGGGTACATGCGGATCGCCTCCAGGCCCATGCTGGAGAACAGGGTCAGACCAAAGCCGATCCAGCTGACGGTCACGCCCTGGCGGTGCAGGCCGGGGTCCGCGCGCTCGGGCAGCTCGGCGGTCAGCGTGCGCCAGCCGCGCCAGCAGCGGCGCACCAGCAGCACCGCCAGCCAGTAGGCGGAAAAGCCGAAGATGAAGAACAGCACGTCGGCCACCCAGGCGCCGACGCGCCCGCCCAGGTTGTGGATATCGGCCACCTGGTTGGCATGCGACCAGCCGGGATCGGTCTTGCTGTAGCTGGCCAGCACGCACAGGAAACCCAGCGTGACGGCCAGCAGCAGGAACCAGCGGACCTCTCCCAGCAGTTTGCCGATGCGGGATGGCAAGGCTGAGGGATCGGTGCGGGTGGTCGTGGTAGCTCGGGCCATGCCTGGTTAAGACTCGCGTGTAAGGTGATTCCGGATGCGTTTCGGGCCGATGCCGGCAGCGGTCAGTGGTTGCTCACCAGGTGACTGACGGTCATCGTGGCGGCCATTTTAACGTGGCCCGAGACTATCGCACTCATTGGAATTTGCAACAGTGAGCAAATGCGGCTCCTCTTATAATGTCGCTTTCGAGCAATGCCGGTGGGCAGCATGCCGCACCGGCCACAGGAACGCATCATGGCAAAACACGCAAAAGTGCTGATTCTCGGTTCTGGTCCCGCCGGCTATACCGCCGCGGTCTACGCGGCCCGCGCCAACCTGGAACCGGTGCTGATCACCGGCCTGGCACAGGGCGGCCAGCTGATGACCACCACGGACGTCGAGAACTGGCCGGGCGATGCCAAGGGCGTCCAGGGTCCTGAACTGATGCAGCGCCTGCTGGCGCACGCCGAGGAATTCAAGACCGAAATCATCTTCGATCACATCCACACCGCCAAGCTGGTGGACGACAACGGCCAGCCGGCCCGCCCCTTCCGTCTGATCGGCGACGCCGGTGAATATACGTGCGACGCGCTGATCATCGCCACCGGCGCCTCGGCGCAGTACCTGGGCCTGCCGTCCGAAGAGTCCTTCATGGGCCGCGGCGTGTCGGCCTGCGCCACCTGCGACGGCTTCTTCTACAAGAACCAGGAAGTGGCCGTGGTCGGTGGCGGCAACACCGCCGTGGAAGAGGCGCTGTACCTGTCGCATATCGCCAGCAAGGTCACCGTGATCCACCGCCGCGACAGCTTCCGCGCCGAGCCTATCCTGGTCGACCGCCTGCTGCAGCGTGAAAAGGAAGGCCGCGTGGTGATCCGCTACGACAGCGTGCTGGACGAGGTGCTGGGCGATGAATCCGGCGTGACCGGCATCCGCGTGCGCGGCACCAAGACCGGCCAGGCCGAGGACCTGAAGCTGGCGGGCGTGTTCATCGCCATCGGCCACAAGCCCAACACCGACCTGTTCGAAGGCCAGCTGGCCATGGAAAACGGCTACCTGGTGACCAAGTCGGGCCTGCAGGGCGACGCCACCGCCACCAGCGTGCCGGGCGTGTTTGCCGCCGGCGACGTGCAGGACCATGTCTACCGCCAGGCCATCACCAGCGCCGGCACGGGCTGCATGGCCGCGCTGGACGCCCAGCGCTTTGTTGAAGCCCTGAAGTAAGCACGCCCCTCCGCCGGCCGGGCCGCCACGGCCCGCCGGCGCGTCCCCTGCGGCATCTCCTGCCGCCCCGCCAGTCGATATAATCTGCGCCGAGCCCCCGGAGATTTTTCAATGACGCACGGCGCCAGCAAACCCGACCGACCGCCCCAACGTTTCGGCCTGAACGACCTTGCCAGGCTGCGCGACACCCTCAAGGCCGATACCGAGCGCCGCGAAGCCGAGCGCGTGGCCGCCGAGCAGGCCGCCCGGCGCGCCCGTGAAGAGGCCGACGTCTTCCGCACCAGCGTGGGCCAGGTCAGCCAGCTGCGCGACCGCAACCGCGCCCCCCTGCCCGCCAGCAAGCCCGCCCCGGTGCCGGTGCAGTCGCGCCGCAACGACGAAGCCGTGCTGGCGGCCTCGCTGTCCGATGATTTCGACGTGGAAAGCCTGCTGGAAACCGACGAGACCCTGTCGTTCCGCCGGCCCGGCATCGGCATGGACGTGATCCGCAAGCTGCGCCGCGGCGAATGGGTGGCGCAGGACAAGGTCGACCTGCACGGCCTGCGCAGCGACGAGGCGCGCGAGGCGCTGGCCGAGTTCCTGCGCCGCTCGGTGCGCAACGGCGTGCGCTGCGTGCGCGTGATCCACGGCAAGGGCCTGGGCTCGCCCGACAAGCTGCCAGTGCTCAAGGGCAAGGTGCGCAGCTGGCTGGTGCAGAAGGAGGAAGTGCTCGCCTTCGTGCAGGCGCGCGAGGCCGAAGGCGGCGCCGGCGCGCTGATGGTGCTGCTGCGCCAGCCGCGCACCTGACGCATCGCCACGGATGCACGTTCCGCTTGAATTGCTGATGGGGCGGCTGCCCCTGATCCTCCACATCATGGAGGTGATCGGCGTGCTCGCCTTCGCGGTCTCGGGCGTGGTCGACGCGCGCAAGCAGCGCCTGGACGTGGTCGGCACCTTCGTGGTGGCCTTTGCCACCGCCTTTGGCGGCGGCACCGTGCGCGACGTGCTGCTGGACCGGCGCCCGTTCTACTGGGTCGACCACGAAGGCTACGTGCTGCTGATCTTCGTGATGTCGTTCGGCGCCTCGTTCGTGCTGCGCGTGGTCAGCCGCGTGGCCTCGGACCGGGCCATGATCGTGGCCGACGCGATCGGGCTGGGGCTGTTCTCGGTGACCGGCGCCTCGCTGGCGCTGGTGGCGCAGATGACGCCCACCGTGGCGGTGATGATGGGCATCATCTCGGCCGTGTTCGGCGGCGTGGTGCGGGACGTGCTGTGCAACGAGGTGCCGATGATCCTGCGCGACCGCTCGCCCTACGCCACCTGCTCCTTTGTCGGCTGCTGGATCTATGTCGGCATGACCTGGCTGGCGGTGCAGCAGGAAGCGGCGCTGCTGACCGGGGCAGTGGCGATCATCGCCATGCGGCTGGTGTCGGTGCGCTACGGGTGGAAGCTGCCCAGCTGAACCGCACCCACCAATGAAAACGCCGCCCTGCAAGGCGGCGTTTCTCTATCCTGGCCCGAGGCTCAGACCGCGGCTTCGTCCTGCTCGCCGGTGCGGATGCGGATCACACGCTCGATCTCGGTGACGAAGATCTTGCCGTCGCCGATCTTGCCGGTGTGGGCGGCCTTGACGATGGCGTCCAGCACGGTGTCCAGCTGGTTCTCGGCCACCACCACTTCGATCTTGATCTTGGGCAGGAAGTCGACCACGTACTCGGCGCCACGGTAGAGCTCGGTATGCCCTTTCTGGCGGCCAAATCCCTTCACTTCGGTCACCGTCAGACCGGTCACGCCGACGTCGGCCAGGGCTTCACGCACCTCGTCGAGCTTGAACGGTTTGATGATGGCGGTAATCTGCTTCATGACTGGCCCCTGTTTATCGTTTGTTCACGCGCCTGGCGGCGCATCGCCGCGGTCGCGGCGCTCTCCGGGTGGCATTTTACCAGCCCTTGGCCGCTTGCATTTCCGCCTGCCCCACAGCCAGCGCGGCCGCAGCGTTGGCTAGCGCGCATCCGGGCAGGCCCCGGCCCTGTGGATAAACCTGTGGACAGCCACTGGAGAAACTGTGCACAAGCCGCCACCCAAGAGCCGGAGCTCGACCGGCGCTGCGCTCAGTCCGGCACCTTCTCCAGGTCCGCCAACCACACCACCGACTCTGAATCGCTCGGCGCGCGCCAGTCACCGCGCGGCGACAGCGATCCGCCCGAGCCCACCTTGGGCGCGTTCGGGATGCATGAGCGCTTGAACTGGCTGGTGCGGAAGAAACGGTCCAGGAAGATCGCCAGGTTGCGCTTGATCTCCGGCAGCCCGTACTGGTTGCGTACCACATGCGGGCCGTTGGGCCAGACGCCGCGCTCGCGGTCGCCCCAGGCATGCAGCGCCAGGAAGGCGATCTTGGACGGCGTGAAGCCGAAACGCAGCGTGTAGTAGAGGTTGAAGTCCTGCAGCTCATACGGGCCGATGGTGCTCTCGGTCTTCTGCTCGGGGCCGTGGTTGCTGTCGCCCGGGACCAGCTCGGGGCTGATGTCGGTGTCGAGCACGGCCAGCAGCACGTCGGAACCGCCCTCGCCCACCTGCCCGGTCTCGGCCACCCAGCGCACCAGGTGCGAGATCAGCGTCTTGGGCACGCTGGCATTGACGTTGTAGTGCGACATGTGGTCGCCCACGCCATAGGTGCACCAGCCCAGCGCCAGTTCGCTCAGGTCGCCGGTGCCGATCACGATGGCGTGGTGGAAATTGGCCAGCCGGAACAGGTGGTTGGTACGCTCGCCGGCCTGCACGTTCTCGAAGGTCACGTCGTAGACCTTCTCGCCGGCGGCGTATGGGTGGCCCAGGTCCTTCAGCATGGCCAGGCACGACGGCCGGATATCGATCTCGGTCGCGGTGCAGCCCACCACCTGCATCAGCTGGCGCGCCTGCAGCAGCGTGCGGTCGCTGGTGGCGAAGCCCGGCATGGTGAAGGCCAGGATATTGGCGCGCGGCAGGCCCAGGCGGTCCATCGCCTTGGCGCAGACCAGCAGCGCGTGGGTGGAATCCAGCCCGCCCGACACGCCGATCACCACCTTGCTGATCTTGCTGGCCGACAGGCGCTGCACCAGCGCCTGCACCTGGATGTTGTAGACCTCCATGCAGCGTTCGTCGCGCTGGCGCGGATCGGCCGGCACGTACGGGAAGCGCGCCACGTTGCGCGCCAGCGGCAGCGACTTTTCCAGGGTCAGGTCGAGCGGGAAGCGCACCACGCGGAACTTGTCCACTTCTGCCTTGTGCCGGCGCACCGAGTGGCCGAAGGTGACCTGGTGCATGCGCTCGCGCGACAGCCGCTCGACGTCGATATCAGCGCAGAGCAGGTGCGAGGTATCGGCAAAGCGCTCGGATTCGGCCAGCAGCTCGCCGTTCTCGCAGATCAGCGCCTGGCCGTCCCAGGCCAGGTCGGTGGAAGACTCGCCCTTGCCGGCCGAGGTGTACAGGTAGGCCGCCAGGCATCGCGCCGACTGCTGCGAGACCAGCTGGTGCCGGTACCCGGCCTTGCCGACCACGATATTCGAGGCCGACAGGTTGACCAGCACCGTGGCCCCGGCCAGCGCCGCGAACGACGACGGCGGGATCGGCACCCAGACGTCTTCGCAGATTTCTGCGTGGAAGCGGAAGTCGGGGATGTCTTCGACATCGAACAGCAGCCCGGCGCCGAACGGCACGTCCTGGCCCAGCAGCCGGATCGACTCGACCGCGGCGTTGTCGGCGGCGCTGAACTGGCGCGCCTCGTAGAACTCCCAGTAGTTCGGCAGGTAGGACTTGGGCACCACGCCCTGGATACGCCCGCGCGCCACCACCACGGCGCAGTTGAACAACTGGTGCTCGACCCGCAGCGGCATGCCGACGATCAGCGCCGCCGGCAGCTTGCGCGAGGCCTCGACGATGGTGGCCAGCGCCGCCTCGCAGGCGTCCAGCAGCGCGCGCTGGTGGAACAGGTCGTCGCAGGTGTAGGCGGAGATGCCCAGCTCCGGGAACGCAACCAGCACGGCGCCCTTCTGGGCCGCCTGCGCCGCCAGGGCAATGGTCTCGGCGGCGTTGAAGGCCGGGTCGGCCACCCGGCAGACGGGCACGCCCACCGCGACACGCGCAAAGCCGTGGGAATACAGGTTGAAAAACGGGTTCTTCATATCGGGCCTTGGTTATCGAACCATGCGGACCATGCCGCCGCCTGAAGCATCCCGGGATGCTTCGGCAAGCACTGGTGACGAGGATGCTCCATTTTACGACGCCCGCCCCGCCCCTGCCGTGCGGCGCAGCAACGGCGCATCGTTTCCGGTAGACTCGATCGATCCACAGACGGGAACTGGTGCAATGCAGTCTGAATCATGCGTGCCCGGCGAGGGCAAGGACCCGCGCCAGCCGGCACGGCACAAGCGCAAGGCGGCAGGCGACCCTGCGCAGGAATACCGTACCGAGATCATCTCCGACCTGGGCGAGATCGATGCCGCCGCCTGGGATACGCTGGTGGCGCACCACGCCGACGCCACGCCGTTCCTGAAGCATGCCTTCCTGCACGCCCTGCACACCAGCGGCAGCGCCTGCGCCGAGACCGGGTGGAACCCGCGCTACCTGACGTTGTGGGCGCCGGCCAAGGACGGCCGCCCGGAACGGCTGGCCGCGGCCATGCCGCTTTACGCCAAGGCGCATTCCTATGGCGAATATGTCTTCGACTGGGCCTGGGCCGACGCCTATGCCCGCAACGGGCTCGAGTACTACCCCAAATGGCTGGCGGCAATTCCCTTCACGCCGGTGCGCGGCGCGCGGCTGCTGGCCGAAGACGCCCATGCGCGCCGCCTGCTGCTGCAGATGGCGCTGGCGCTGGCCGCCGAAAGCCAGATGTCGTCGCTGCACATCCTGTTCCCCGACGAGGCCGAGGCCGCGCTGATGCAGCAGGCCGGCATGCTGATGCGGCACGGCGTGCAGTTCCACTGGACCAATGACGGCTATGGCAGCTTTGACGACTTCCTGGCCACGCTGTCGCAGAAAAAGCGCAAGAACATCCGCGCCGAGCGCCGCCAGGTCGCGCAGGCCGGCATCAGCTTCCGGCGCCTGCGTGGCGCGCAGATCGACGACGATGCGTGGAAGTTCTTCAACCGGTGCTATCGCCAGACTTACCGCGAGCACCATTCCACGCCCTACCTGAACCTGGACTTCTTCCGGCGCATCGGCGCCGCCATGCCGCAGCACCTGCTGCTGGTGATCGCCGAGCGCGAGGGCCAGCCTATCGCCAGCTCGCTGCTGGTCTATGACGATACGCCCGAAGTCAGCACGCTCTATGGGCGCTACTGGGGCGCACTGGAGTACCACGCCTGCCTGCACTTCGAAACCGCGTACTACCAGCCGCTGGAATTCTGCATCGAGCAAGGCATACGCACCTTCGAAGGCGGCGCCCAGGGCGAACACAAGATGGCGCGCGGCTTCCTGCCGGTGGCGACGCGCTCGGCCCACTGGCTGGCGCATCCCGCCTTTGCCGATGCCGTCGAGCGCTTCCTTGAGCGCGAGCGCCAGGGCATTGACGCCTACCTGGACGAGCTGGGCGAACGCAACCCGTTCGCCCGCGCCTGAACACGCAAGCCGGCGCTCAGCGCCACATCCGCCGCAGCGTGTTGTCGCCCAGCATGTAGTGGTGGAACAGCGACGCCATCGCGTGCAGGCCGATCACCAGGTAGAAGGCGGTGCCCAGGGTCTCGTGGACCTCCTTGACGGTGTCCTTCAGCGCCGGGTCGGCCGCCACCATCGCCGGCACTTCCAGCCCCAGCGAAGGCAACGCCAGCAGGTGGCCGCCAGCGTTCATCGCCAGCAGCCCCAGCAGCGGCTGGGCCAGGATATACAAGTAAAGCACCCAGTGCATGGCCTCGCCGGCCAACTGCATCCAGCGCGCGCCCGGCTCCGGCGCGGGCGCGCCGCGCACCAGGCGCCACACCAGGCGCGGCACCGCCAGCACCAGCACCAGCGCCCCCGCCCATTCATGGACTGTCATCGCCAGCGCGCGCGGCGGCGTGCCCTTGGCAAAACTGCCCTTCAGCTCGATCGCGGAATAGGCCAGCGCCACCAGCAGGAACACCGCCCAGTGGAAGCACACCGCCAGCCGGTCATAGCAGCGCAGCGGCGACAAGGCCTGCGGCAATGCCTGGATTTCGGTGATGGGATTCATAGGGGACTCCTCTTGTCAGCACCCGCATAGCGTAGCGCAAGGCACTTGCCCGGATGCTGCCGTACATCAAGCGCGCGGCAACAAAAAACCCCGCCGGAGCGGGGCTTCTTCAGCGGCGGTTCAGCTTACTTCTTGTAGTTGGCCACGCCGTCGGTGATTTCCTTGTGGGCTTCCTCGATGCCAGCCCAGCCTTCGACCTTGACCCACTTGCCGGCTTCCAGTGCCTTGTAGTGCTCAAAGAAGTGCTTGATCTGGTCCAGCTGGTTCTGCGGCACGTCCGACAGGCCCTTCATGTAGGCCGTGGCCGGCGACAGCTTGTCCAGCGGCACGGCGACCAGCTTGGCGTCCACGCCCGACTCGTCGGTCATCTTCAGCATCCCGAGTGCACGGCAGCGCACCACGGCGCCGGCCAGGATCGGGAACGGCGACAGCACCAGCACATCCACCGGGTCGCCGTCGCCCGACAGCGTCTGCGGGATGTAGCCATAGTTGGCCGGATAGCGCATGCCGGTGCCGATAAAGCGGTCGACGAACAGCAGGCCGGTTTCCTTGTCTGCCTCGTACTTCACCGGATCGCTCTGGGCCGAGATCTCGATGATGACGTTGAAATCGTTGGGGATGTCCTTGCCCGGGGTTACGAGGTTGAAGCTCATGCGGTTCTCCAGATGCCTGCGCGGTGTTGTTGGATGGCGGGCATTATAGCGGCTCATGCCTGACCGCAGGCTGACAGCTGGGCCAGGCACGGCGCATTGCACGCTGGCCAGTGTCGGCGATAATGGCGCATTCTTCAGCCGTCACTGAAAAGCGCAGCCGCCGTGCTGCCCCCTGTTGCACCCGCTGCCCCGGAGCCACCCATGCACGCCCAGCACTTCGTCGCCAACCGCCTGATCGCGCCCGACAACGGCCTGCGCATCAAGGTCTTCGATCCGTCCAACGGCGAGCCGTTCGCCGAGATCGCACGCGGCAACGCCACCGATATCAACGTCGCCGTCCATGCGGCCCGCCAGGCCGCCGAAGGCGCCTGGGGCCAGATGGCGCCAGCGGAGCGGGTGCGCCTGCTCAACCGCGTCGCCGTGGCGCTGATCGCGCACGAGGACGAACTGGCCGCGCTCGAGGCCCGCGACACCGGCAAGCCGCTGCGCCAGGCGCGCGCCGATGCCCGCGCCGTGGCCCGCTATTTCGAGTTCTACGCCGGCGCGGTGGACAAGCTGCACGGCCAGACCATCCCCTACAACCCCGGCTACACCGTGCTGACCGTGCGCGAGCCGCACGGCGTGACCGGCCACATCATCCCGTGGAACTACCCGCTGCAGATCTTCGGGCGCAGCGTGGGCGCGGCGCTGGCCACCGGCAATGCCTGCGTGGTCAAGCCGGCCGAGGACGCCTGCCTGTCGCTGCTGCGCGTGGCCGAGATCGCCGCCGATGCCGGCCTGCCCGAAGGCGCGCTCAATATCATCACCGGCTACGGCCATGAAGCCGGCGCCGCGCTGGCGCGCCACCCGGGCATCAACCATATCTCGTTCACCGGCTCGCCCCAGACCGGCAAGCAGGTGGCCCAGCTGGCCGCCGAGAACCACGTGCCGGTCACGCTGGAGCTGGGCGGCAAGTCGCCGCAGATCGTCTTTGCCGATGCCGACCTGGATACGCTGGTGCCGGTGGTGGTCAACGGCATCGTGCAGAATGCCGGCCAGACCTGCTCGGCCGGCAGCCGCCTGCTGGTGGAGCGGCCGGTCTATGACGCGCTGCTCGACCGGCTGGCGTCGGTGTTCGAGTCGCTGCGCGTAGGCCCGTCCGAGCTGGACCTGGAATGCGGGCCACTGATCAGCCGCAAGCAGCAGCAGCGCGTGTGGGACTTTGTCTCGGATGCGCAGCACGCCGGCGTGGCCGTGATGGCGCAAGGCCAGATCGTGGCCGACGCGCCCGAGGCCGGCTACTACCAGGTGCCGATGCTGTTCCGCGACGTGCCGCCCGCACACCGGCTGGCGCAGGAAGAAGTGTTCGGCCCGCTGCTGGCGGCGATGCCGTTCGACACCGAGGCCGAGGCCATCGCACTGGCCAACGGCACGCCCTACGGGCTCGTGGCCGGCGTCTGGACCCGCGACGGCGGGCGCCAGCTGCGCCTGGCGCACAAGCTGCGCGCGGGCCAGGTCTTTATCAACAACTACGGTGCCGGCGGCGGCGTTGAACTGCCCTTCGGCGGCACTGGCCAGTCCGGCTACGGCCGCGAGAAGGGCTTCGAGGCCCTGTACGGATTCACCACCCTGAAAACCATCGCCATCCAACATGGGTAACATCAATTTCCTGTCCGTCGCCTTTGCCATCTTCTTTTTCTGGATGGCATGGCATGTCCGGAACAAGCGCGCCACCAATCCTTCCGGCATGCCGCGGCTGCAGGTCTTCAAGCGCAAGTGGGGCGACGTCGTCGGCGACCGCGTGCACTGGTGCCTGTATGTGGCACTGCCCTTCCTGCTGGCACTGATGATGGTTGCCAATGCCCTGCGCGGGCGGGGGCCGTTCTCGCACTAGGCATTGAGTACCCCGCAGCACGGAACACCAGAACATAACCACGACACCAGGAGACAAGCCATGAGACTGGCCAACAAGGTAGCGATCATCACCGGCGGCGGTTCCGGGTTCGGCGAAGGCATTGCCCACACCTTTGCGCGCGAAGGCGCCAACGTGGTGGTCGCCGACCTGCGCGAGGAAGCCGCCGAACGAGTCGCCGCCGCGATCCGCGACGCCGGCGGCCGGGCCCGCGCGGTGCGCGCCGACGTTTCGCGCGAAGCCGGCACCGAGGCCATGCGCGAAGCCGCGCTGGCCACCTTCGGCGACGTCCATATCGTGGTCAACAACGCCGGCACGACCCATCGCAACAAGCCCATCCTCGAAGTCACCGAAGAGGAGTTCGACCGCGTCTACGCCGTCAACGTCAAGAGCATCTACTGGTCGGCGCGCACCTTTATCCCGCATTTCCGCCAGCGCGGTGGCGGCGTGTTCGTCAATATTGCCTCCACCGCCGGCATCCGGCCGCGCCCGGGCCTGGTCTGGTACAACGGCAGCAAGGGCGCGGTGATCACCGCCAGCAAGGCCATGGCCGCGGAACTCGGCAAGGACAATATCCGCGTCAACTGCGTCAACCCCGTGATCGGCGCCACCGCCCTGCTCGAAGAATTCATGGGCATGCCCGATACGCCCGAGAACCGCGCCAGATTCCTTGCCACCATCCCGATGGGCCGCATGTCGACCCCGCAGGACGTGGCCAACGCCTGCCTGTACCTGGCCTCGGACGAAGCTGCCTTTATCACCGGCACCTGCATCGAAGTGGACGGCGGCCGCTGCGTCTGAGCCGGTGCCGGCCACCTGCCTTCCCCGTTAGTCGTAGCTGTAAACGCATCATACAGAAGCGCCATATCCTCAGGAGACAGCATGACAACAACCGCAGTAAACCCCGGCATCAGCGACGCCGCCTTTGAAGACGCCACCTACCGCAAGGTCAGCTGGCGCCTGGTGCCCTTCCTCTTGCTGTGCTACGTGGTGGCCTACCTGGACCGCGTCAACGTGGGCTTTGCCAAGCTGCAGATGCTCAACGACCTGCAGTTCAGCGAGACCATCTATGGCTTGGGCGCCGGCATCTTCTTTATCGGCTACTTCCTGTTCGAAGTGCCCAGCAACGTGATCCTGCACAAGGTGGGCGCGCGCATCTGGATCGCGCGCATCATGATCACCTGGGGCGCGATCTCGGCGGCGATGATGTTCGTCACCACGCCGACCATGTTCTACGTGCTGCGCTTCCTGCTGGGCATTGCCGAGGCCGGCTTCTTCCCCGGCATCATCCTGTACCTGACCTACTGGTACCCGGCCAACCGGCGCGGGCGCACCACCACCTACTTCATGACCGCGGTCGCGCTGGCAGGCGTGATCGGCGGGCCGCTGTCGGGCTGGATCATGCAGTCCTTCCACGGCCAAAACGGCTGGTCCGGCTGGCAGTGGATGTTCCTGCTCGAGGGCATTCCGTCGATCCTGGTGGGGCTGTGGGTGCTGGCCTACCTGGACGACCGCATCGCCCACGCCAAGTGGCTGTCGCCGGAAGAGAAGGCGCTGCTGGAGCGCAATATCGCCAGCGAGGATGCGCACAAGGAAGACCCGCCGATCCGCACCGTGATGTCCAGCCCGCGCGTCTGGCTGATGAGCGCGATCTACTTCTGCTTCGTGATGGGCCTGTACGGCGTCAGCTTCTGGCTGCCGACCATCATCAAGCAGACCGGCGTCAGGGGCGCGCTCGATATCGGCCTGCTGACCGCCATCCCCTATGGCTGCGCAGTGGTCGGCATGGTGCTGGTGGCCTACAGCGCAGACCGCAGCGGCGAGCGCCGCTGGCATATCGCGCTGCCCGCGCTGGCCGGTTCGCTGGGCCTGCTGCTGTCGGTGCAATGGCATAGCGACACCACGCTGGCAATGGTGGCGCTGACGCTGGCCACCATCGGCATCCTGACCACGCTGCCGCTGTTCTGGAGCCTGCCGACTTCCTTCCTGGCCGGCACTGGCGCGGCCGCGGGCATCGCGCTGATCAACTCGCTGGGCAACCTTGCGGGCTTCCTCAGCCCCTATGCGGTGGGCTGGCTCAAGGACCTGACCCACAGCACCGATTCGGGCATGTACCTGCTGACCGCCTGCCTGGTGGTGGGCGCGGCGCTGACGCTTTCGGTGCCCAAGCGGCTGGTGAGCCGGAAATAGCCCGCCCGCCAGGATCAGACGCCGTCAACGGCCCTTCCCTTTGCGGGCAGGGCCGTTTTTCTTCCGGCACCTGCGAAGTCGCTCACACGCCGCCTGCGGGCCACAATGCGCCGTCGGCTGACGCGGATGTAGGACCAAGCCCGGCAGTGTCGCCCACCCTTGGGCCCTAGGATGGAAAAGAGAGACCCGGAGTGATCCCACGGGGTCCTCCGGGGCATCTGATTCCGAAGCTCGCCCAAGGAGGCCACGATGCTGCACCTGCCCCCGTTTGCCCCTACCCGTTCGCTGGAACTTGTCGAAGCGCGCCTGGCACGCCGCTCGCGCGTCAAGCGCCTGGTGATCGCGCTCAGCGCCGGCGTGGTCGCACTGCTCGCCCTGGTGCCAGCGGCCAGCCATGCGCAGGCGCCGGTGGTGGAGGCCAACCCTGCGCCTGCCGCCCCGGCACCCGCTGCTCCGGCCGGCACCATGGCGCCGACCCCGGGTGCCACGATGCCGGCCGCGCCGCCGGCCGACACCATGCCCCCTGCCACACAACCCGCGCCGGGCATAGCTGCGCCTGCCACGGCAGCACCGCCGCCGACGGCATCCCCGGCACCCGCGCCCACCGGCACGCCACCAGCCGCGCCGGCGCCAGCGCCGATGGCAGCGCCCGCGCAGCCACGCCCGCCGCTGACCACTCCGCCCCCGCCGCCGCCGCGTGATGCGATGGTCCAGCGTACGGCCGGCTCGGTCGCCTATATCTGCGGCGGTGTCGCCGAAGACGAGCAGGTCGCGCTGCAATCGGAGGCGCGCAAGTACAACATGAGCCTGCTGTTCACGCAGGGCGCGCGCGGCGAGTACCTGTCCGACGTGGACGTCAAGCTGATGCGCGGCGGCAAGGAAGTCGCCAGCTTTGTCGCCGACGGTCCGCGCTGCCTGGTGAAGGCGCCGTCGGGCACGTACAACGTGCGGGCGACTTACCAGGGCCGGACCAAGACTGCCACGGTCAGCACCGGCGGCAAGAACGCGCAGATGCGCTGGTAGTCAGCTGGAACGGCGCGCCGTGCGGCGCGCCCATGGAGGAGGAAAAAAGGCTCGGCATCTTGCGATGTCGAGCCTTTTTGTCTTGGAAGTCATTGGCAGGCTTCCGCACAGCATCCGCTTACCGATTGGGTGCTCCCCTCTCCCGCAAGCGGGAGAGGGAG
The DNA here is from genome assembly GCF_058787975.1 of Cupriavidus sp. FW305-26. NCBI lineage: Bacteria > Pseudomonadati > Pseudomonadota > Betaproteobacteria > Burkholderiales > Burkholderiaceae > Cupriavidus > Cupriavidus sp. FW305-26. Next base: position 13,371 of record NZ_JBYTAH010000007.1, on the reverse strand, counting down.
CAAACCGTCAGTCCGCCTGGCCATCCCCCAGCATCTGCCCCACCGACCCCGCCGTACCGGCCGCCCGCTCACCCAGCAACCGATGCAGCGTGCCCAGCAGCTCATCCTCGTTGTAAGGCTTGCCCAGGTACACGTTGACGCCGATCTCCTCGGCATAGCGGCGGTGCTTGTCGGCCGTGCGCGAGGTGATCATCACCAGCGGCATATGCGCGGTGCGCGCGTCGGAGCGCACGTTGCGGGTCAGGTCGAAGCCGTCCATGTGCGGCATCTCGATGTCGACCAGCATCGCGTCCGGCATGACATCCTGCAGTTGCTTGAGCGCATCCACACCGTCGCGCGCCAGCACCACCTGGTAGCCGGCGCGGCTCAGCAGGCGCTGGGTGGCCTTGCGCACGGTCAGCGAGTCATCCACCACCATCACGGTCGGCTGCACCGCCAGGCCGCGCACCGGCTCGGTGGTGCCGTCGCTCGCCAGTTCCGCAACCGCGCCCATCCGCGCCTGCACGGCAGGCATCTGCGGCAAGGCCTGCGGCACCGGCTGGCCGCGTTCGCGCACCAAGCGCTGCGCCAGCACCACCGGGTTGTAGATCAGCACGATCTCGCCATCGCCCAGCGTGGTCGCGCCGGCAATGCCTTCCAGGCGTGCCAGGTGCGGGCCGATATGCTTGACCACCACTTCGCGGTTGCCGACCACATCGTCCACATGCACCGCCACGCGCTCGGCGCCGCTGCGCACCAGCACCACCGGCGAATACTTGCGCCCGGCCGCGACCGCGTTGCCTTCCTCCAGCAGCGCGCCGAAGTAGAAGAACGGCACCTCGGCGCCGGCCACAGTGAGGCGGCCCTGGTTGTAGGCATCCAGCAGTGCCGGGGCGCGCAGCTGCTGGACCTGGTCGATCATGCCGCTGGGAACGGCATAGCGCCGCGCGCCCAGCGAGATCACCAGCACCTGCGTGATCGCCGTGGTCAGCGGCAGGTGCACCGTGAAGGTGGTGCCCTGCCCGGGCTTAGACTCCAGCGTGATGCGTCCGCCCAGCGCCACGGTCTCGGCGCGCACCACGTCCATGCCCACGCCGCGGCCGGCCAGCTCCGACACCGCGTCGGCGGTGGAGAAGCCCGGCGCAAAGATCAGCTCGGTCAGGCGCGCTTCGCTGGCGTCGTCGTCCGGCGCCAGCAGGCGGCGCTCGACCGCGCGCGCGCGGATGCGCTCCAGGTCCAGCCCGCCGCCGTCATCGACGAAATGCAGCACCACCTCGTTGCCTTCCTGCTGCACCTCCAGCGTCAGCGCACCAGTGGCGGCCTTGCCCGCGGCGCGGCGCGGCGCGGCGGCCTCGATGCCGTGCACCACCGCGTTGCGGATCAGGTGCTCGATCGGGCCGGCCATGCGGTCCAGCACCGAGCGGTCGATTTCCACGGTGCCGCCCTTGATCAGCAGGCGCACTTCCTTGCCGGTCTCGGCCGCGGCCTGGCGTGCCACGCGGTAGAGGCGCTCGGCCAGCGCGTCGAACTGCACCATGCGCGCCTGCATCAGCCCGCGCTGCAAGCCGCGCGTCAGGCGCGCCTGCGCCGCCAGGTCGCCGGCGGCGCGGTCAAAGCCGCGCTGCAGGTTCTGCTCGACGGTGGCCACGTCGTTGACCGACTCGGCCATCATCCGCGTCAGCTCCTGGAAGCGCGTGAAGCGGTCGAACTCAAGCGGGTCGAATTCCTGCTTGTGCTGCGCGTCGGCAATGCGCGACGCCATCTGCGATTCGGCCTGGATCTCGATTTCACGCAACTGCCCGCGCAGGCGCGCGACGTTGTCGTTCAGTTCGCCCAGGTAGGCGCGCATCGCCTCCAGTTCGCTGTCCAGGCGCGCGCGCGTGGCGCCGACTTCGCCGGCTTCGTTGATCAGCGTGTCGAGCGCGCGCGCCTGCACGCGCACCAGCGCGCGTTGCGGCTCGGCGGGCACGGCCGGCGGCATCGCCACCATCACGTCTGCCGGCCCCGGCATGGCGGGCAGGCTGGCGGCGGGCACCGCCTCGACGACGGTATCCGCCTGCGGCAGCGGCGCATCGGCCTGCCCTTGCTCGGGCACCTCGGCCAGGCCGTTGACCACGTCCGGATCGTCCGCGGGCAGCAGGCGGCCAGTCGGCAGCGCCTCGACATGCGCCAGGATGCGGTCGTACCAGGCATAGAGCCGCTCGAACAGCTTTGGCCCGACGGCCTGCTGCCCCTGCCCGCGCAGGCTGGCGTCGAGCAGCGTCTCCATTTCATGCGCGGCCTGGCCCAGCGCCATGGCACCCGCCATGCGCGCACTGCCCTTGAGCGTATGCAGCGCGCGCAGCACCAGGCCGCCGTGGCGCGAGTCTTCCGGGGCGGCTTCCCAGCCGCGCAGCAGCTTGCCCAGCTCGGGCAGCGTGCCTTGTGCCTCTTCCAGGAAGATCTGGACCAGCGCGGGATCCGGCGCGGCGCCCTCGTCCGCTACCGGCGCAGCGGGCGCCCGGTGCGGGGTCGGCAGCGCGATAACCACCGCGTCATGCGGCACTGCCGGCGGCTCCGGCTGGTCTTCCTGCGCGGGCGGCAACTGGCCCAGCAGCTGCGCCACCGAACCGTCCGGCTCGGCCGGCGCCTGCGGCGCGGGCACCGCCACGCGCGGACGCAGCAGCGCGCGCTCGCCAAACTCAACCAGGCTGCGGCGCAGGCCGGCATCGGCATCCGGCCAGACGCCCGCGGCAAACTGGTGCAGCATGCCGCGCAGGCGCTCGACCGCCTGCTCCAGCAGGCGGAAATCGCCCGGGTGCATCGCCACCGGGTGCGAGCCCAGCTGCAGCAGCAGGGCCTCCAGCGCCTCGGCGATCTCACGCACGGGTTCCAGGCCGACGGTGGACGCACTGCCCTGGAGCGTGTGGGCAACGCGCAGCCCCAGCTCGCTCGGGCACGGATGGCCTTCATGCCGCCATTCGGAGATGTCGGTGGCGAACTGGCGCAGCAGGTCATCGGCCTCCTGCAGGTAGACGTTGTAGAGCGCCAGGCCGATGCGCACCGGCCCGATCACCTTGTAGTGGTCGTCCTCGCCCGACAGGCCGCCGGACAGGCGGAACGGGATCACATTGTCTTCGCCGTGCCCGACCGCATCGGCGCCGGTGTGACCGGCGGCGTCGACGGCCGGCCCGGGCGGCGCTTCCGCAGCCGCGCCGGGCAGTACTGGCAGTTCATCCGCGGCCTGCGCGGCGCCCGGGTCGCGCACCGCTTCGGCGGCTGCCACCAGCGGCGCGATGTCGTGCCAGGTTGCCGCATCGCGATGCAGCTGTGCCGCCCATGCCGACAACTCGGCATGGGCGCGGCGCAGCAGCGCCAGCAGCGCGGGCACCGGCTCGCGCGCTTCGGCAATCCACAGGTTCATGACCTGCTCGACCGCCCACGCCGCTTCGCCATAGCGATGCAGGCCGACCATGCGGCTGGAGCCCTTGAGCGTGTGAAAGGCGCGCCGCACGCGGCTGAGGGTATCGGCATCGTGCAGCGCCTCAACGCCCGAGCCGAGGTCGCCGGCGATGCCGCCCAGGACCTCGTCGGCTTCGTTCAGGAAGATGTCGAGCAGTTCGGCGTCCAGCGCCGACTTGTCGCCGTCAGCCGGCAGGCCTTGCGCCGCGGGCGGCGCGGCTGCGGGTGCCGCCGCCCGTGCCGGCTCGGCCAGTGCCAGTGCCAGCCTGCCGGCCGCATCATCGCTGCCGGCCAGCCAGGCATTGCATTGCATGGTGGCTTCGGCGGCCTGGCGGCGCAGCGCGGCATCGTCGTCGATGGTGGCCTGGTCGGCCAGCGCCTGCAGCGCGGCACGCAGGCGCTGCACTGGCGGCGCATCGGGAACGGGGCCAGCCTGGATCGCCTCGGCCGCGGCGGCGCGCGCGGCGGCCAGCGGATGCTGCGCAGCGCGCGGCGCATCGGGCTCGCCGGCCTCGGCAAGCGTATCGGCCCGACGCACGCGGCCGAATTCCAGCGCATCGGCAAAGGCATGGACCGCGCCCAGCTCGGCTGCGACCTCGCCCAGCAGCGCGGCGCGCGCACTGGCATCAGCGAGTTCGCCCGAAACGGCCAGCCGCGCATTGACGGACTGCACCGCGGCGGCGGCCTGCGCGGCATCGTCCACCAGCGCTGCAGGCAGCGCGGCGGACGACTGCAATTGCGCCAGCGTGGCGCCAAGCGCGGCGAAGGCCTGGCAGGCATCGCGCAGGTGGCCTGCGCCTTCGGCGCGGGCCGCGTTGCGGTCGAAGCTGTCCAGCCACGATTCACCGCTGTCCAGCTGCGCCCGCAGCTGCGTCACGGCCTCGCTGCGCAGCGCCTGGGCGCGCGCCTCGTCGACCATGCCCGCAAGCCACGCGGGCGCGCTCGCGGCGGGATCGGCCAGGCATGTCGCCAGCGCCTCGCACTGCGCGGCAAAACGCGCCGCCGCCGGATGGGCGGATTGCCCGTGCACGCGCCACGGCAGCGCCAGCGCGCGCGCCAGGAACAACGCGATGCCGGCGGCGCCCAGCGCCTCGCCGCGGTGGTGCTGCCCGCCGTGCATGGCCGCCTGCGCCAGGCAGCGCTGCAGCGCCGGCTGCCCGAGCGGCTGCGCGGCTTCGGCCAGCGCGGCCAGCGCGGTTTCCCAGCCGGCCGGCTCGCCCGCGGCGGCGTGCTCGAGCCCAGCGGCGGCCTGCTGCAGGTTGCGCGTGTCGATCGGGTCGAGCCAGCCGTAATAGCGCTGGCGGAAGTCCGCATTGGCAAGCGCGTGCGCGGGGTCGAGGCGGAATGCCGCGAGCGTGCGCGCAATATCGGCACGCAACGCGGCACGCGGCTCAGCCACGCCATCGTCGTCACCGGCCCCGTCGCGGGCCAGGCCGGTGCAGACCAGCAGGAACACCGCGTCGTTGAGCAGCGCCTGCGGCACGCGCACATGGCCCTGCAGGTACTGGCGCAGCAGCAGGTTGGCGCGGCCGGCAAAGCGCTTGGCCAGCAGGTCGGAAGGCAACAGGCCAAGCCCCAGCGCGCGGAACACCAGCCCCAGCACATGCCAGACCCCGCGATCCGGATGATCCGCCGCGCGGCGCGCCTCCTGCTCATTGGCGCGCACCTCGTCCAGCGCCGCGCACAGCGGCAGCCAGGCTTCGCGCAGCAGCGCCGCGTCGGTGCACGGCGCAGGCAGGCGCAATGCCTTGAGCAAGGCCGATTCAAACTGCTGGCGCGCACGCATGACCGGCGCCGGGCCCTTCGCCGGCAGCAGCATGCCGGGCAGCATCTGCAGCTCATCGAGCCACAGGTCGGCCGGATGCACGCGCTCTTCGCCCAGGTGCGCCAGCACGCCCGCGTAGGGCTGGAACAGGCGCAGCGGCGCTTCATCGTCACCGGCCATCAGGTCGTCGACATACTCGGCCAATGCCTGCACGCCGGCGCGGAATACCGCCAGCGCCTCGGGGCCGGCGGCAATGGTGCCGGCGTCGATGGCTTCGAGCAGGCGGCGCAGGGCCTGGCAATACGGATCGGTGCCGTGCAGCCCGACGATATGCACCGCGCCGGCGGCCTGGTGCAGGTGCTGGCCGGCCAGCCGCAGCGAGGTGGTGTCGCGCGCGCCCAGCGCTTCGGGCGCCTGGCGGACCTCGTCGACATAGTGGCCAAGCTCGGCGGCGGCGTCTTCGAGCGCGCTGCGCAGGCTGGGCGCAAGCCACGCCAGCCCGGACAGGTCGCGCGCGGGGGCGCCTGGGTCGGAAACAGCAGGTGCGCTGGCGGATGGCGGCGCCGGAGCCGGCTCGGGCACGGCGCTGGCTTCAGCCGGTGCGCCGGCTGCGGCGCCATCGCGCGGGACAGGGAAATTCAGGGACATGACGGCTTCCAGTGCGGCGCCCGATGGGCGGCCGCGGGCAACCTGCCGCAACAGGCGGCAGGCGCGGAGTTGGCATGGAGCGCGTGGCCGCTAAGCCCGGTAAGGCCGCGGTGCGCGGAAGCGGTCGCAGGCGTCATCCGGCCACTCAGGCGATCTTGAATCGCGAGACGGAGTTGCGCAGCTCTTCGCTCAGCAGCGTCAGCTGGCGCACCGACTGCGCAGTCTGGCGCGTGCCGGTGGTGGTCTGCTCGGTGACCTGCAGGATGCGTTCGATATGGCGGGCCACGGTGGTGGCCAGGTCGGCCTCGTGCGAGGTGGACTGCGAGATCTGCTCGATCAGCTCGGCCAGCTGGCGCGACACGCGCCCGATCTCGACCAGTGCGGCGCCGGCGTTGTCCGACAGCCGCGCCCCTTCGACCACGCCCTGCGTGCTGCGCTCCATGGCGTGCACCGCGTCCTGGGTATCGGTCTGGATGGTGCGGATCAGCGCGCCGATCTGCTTGGTGGCCTCGCCGGAGCGTTCGGCCAGCCGCTGCACTTCTTCGGCCACCACCGAAAAGCCGCGCCCGGCCTCGCCCGCGGACGCGGCCTGAATGGCGGCGTTCAGTGCCAGCACGTTGGTCTGCTCGGTAATGTCCGAGATCAGCTCGACGATTTCACCGATCTCCTGCGACGACTCGCCCAGGCGCTTGATGCGCTTGGAGGTTTCCTGGATCTGCTCGCGGATGTCGTTCATGCCGGTGATGGCGTTCTGCACCGCCTGCTGGCCCTGCTCCGCGGCAGACAGCGAGGCACGCGCCACGTTGGCGGACTCGGCCGCGCCGCGCGACACCTGCGTGATGCGGTCGGCCATCTCCACCACCGATTCGCCGGTCTGGCGGATCTGGCGCGACTGCTCTTCGGTGGTCGACACCAGCTGGGTCGAGGTGGACTGCACCTGCCCCGAGGCCTGCGTCACCTCGCCGGCGGTCTGCTGCACCCGGCCGACCAGCTCGCGCAGTTCTTCCACGGTGTAATTGACCGAGTCGGCAATGGCGCCGGTGATGTCCTCGGTCACCGTGGCCTGGCGCGTCAGGTCGCCGTCGGCGATGTCCTGCAGTTCGTTCATCAGCTGCAGAATCGCCTTCTGGGTATTGTCGTTGTTGCGCTTTTCGTCCAGCCGGCGGGACTCGGCCTCGCGCTCGCGCGCCTCGGCTTCCAGCGCGCGCACGCGTGAGTCGCGCAGGTACAGCGCCGCCAGGCCTACCAGGCACAGCAGCGTCATGGCCGCCGACACCACGGTCGCGCCCAGCGTCACCGGGCGCACGCGCGCCGATTGCGCGTAGGCGCGCTGCAGCGCCGAGAGTTCGCCGCGCAGCGCCTCGTTGTCGTTGAAGATCTGCTGCTGCGCGCGCTTGGCGGCAATCAGGCCGGGCAGGTTCTGCAGGATGGTCTGCGTGGTTTTCTGCACCGCTTCAAAGCGCTGCGACAGCTGCTTCAGGTAGCCGCGCGTTTCTTCGTCGGCGGCCGCCGACAGGCGCAGCGCCTCGCTGCCGTTGAGCAGGCCGTCCAGCGATTCGCGGAAGGTGTTGGTGTCCTTGCCCAGCAGGAACGCGGTTTCGGGGTTGACGCCTTCGCCGGCCAGGAACTCGTTCAGGTTCTTGCCCAGGCGCTGCGTCAGCATCACCAGCTGCGCCGACGCCGCCACCTCGCGCGCGTTGGCGCCGGACTGCAGCTTGATTGCCGCGACCTGTTCGGCGGATTCCAGCAGCTCGGGGTTGGAAGCATTGAAGATCTGCAGCGTCTGGCCAATGGTGTTCAGCACCGGCTGCTGCGCCAGCACGTCGGCGGCGCTTTTCTCGGAGCGCTTCCACGATTGCATCGCGGTCTCGAGCAGCGGTTCGGCCGCGCCGGTGGTGGCGCGCACGCGCTTCTCGTCGCTGCCTTCCTGCAGCGCCTTCAGGTCGCCCGCCAGCGCGTCTTTCGACTGGCGCAGCTGCGTGAAGGCCTGCGCATTGCCCAGCAGCGCCACCGGCACCGCCTTGCCCAGGCGCTGCGAGTGCATCAGCATGTCGCCGGCGATCTCGATCTGCGCGGCGGCGTTGTTGGCGATGCGGTTGTCCAGGTACACCGAGCCCAGCAGCGCCACCAGCGACACCACCACGCCCACCGTCAGCAGCCGCTGCTGCGACGAGAACGGCATGCGCCCAAGCCAGCGCGTGACATGCTCCATTGGCGTGGCGCCCAGGCCGTCGGCGGATGGGGGTGCCGGTGCGGGTTCCGGGCCGCCGGCATAGGCCATGCCGGGCCCGCCCGCCAGGCCGGTGGCTGCTTCGGCTGCCGGCGTGCGCCGGCCCAGGCTGAATTTCTTGAAACCCATGGCACCCTCTTCCATTTAATCGTTGTCATACCCGGCGGCTCGTGCCGGGTGCGGCAGGCAGTGGCCTGCGCGTCATTCTTGTTTCTTGTTATTGGCGGCGCGGTGGCGGGCCTCAGGCCTCAGGCCGTAACCCGTCCCACCTGCAGGAAGGCCGGCGCGTCCAGCAGCGCGCGCACGTCCAGCACCTGCCAGTCACGCCCGTCGCGGTCGGCAAAGCGTTGCCCTTCCCATGCCGGCGTGCCGGCCGGCGGCGCCGCCGCATCGCCGTGCGGCAGGCTCAGGTCGGCGGCATGGCGCAAACCCGCCACGCGCGTGGCCAGGATCGCGCAGGCGCGCTCCACCTGGCGCGACAGCACCACGATCTTGCTGCCGGGCTGCAGTGGCGTTGGCGCGCCGCCGCAGAACAGGCTGAAATCAATCACGCCCAGCAGGCTGCCGCGCGCATTGACCAGGCCGCTGTACCACGGCTGCGTCAGCGGCACCGGGCTGGGCGGGCGCATGTCGAGCACTTCGCCGGTATCGGCCAGCGGCAGCAGCCAGTTGCGCGCGCCCACCTGCAGCGCCAGGTAGCTGTCGGCCGCGGGCAGGCTGCGCGCCTCGCGCAGGCGCCGGGCCAGCATGGCCTGGTAGTCCTGCAGGCGAGTCTGGCGGGCGCGGAGGTCTTGGCGTGGCGCGTTCATCTGGCGGTCCCCGGAACAGGTGGCAGTGGCTTCCCGTACGGCCTGCGCTGGCAGCTCAATGCGCCAGCGCGGCAATCTTGCCCAGCAGCTCTTCGCCGTCGACGGGCTTGACGATGTAGTCCGACGCGCCCTGGCGCATGCCCCAGATGCGGTCGGTGTCCAGGCCCTTGCTGGTGCACATGATCACCGGGATGTCCTTGAAGCGGTCGTCGCGCTTGATCGCGCGGGTGGCCTGGTAGCCGTTCTGGCCAGGCATCACCACGTCCATCAGGATCAGGTCGAAGCTCTCGGCCTGCAGGCGCGCGAAGGCCTGGTCGCTGTTGCTGGCAACCGAGACCTTGAAGCCGCGCTTGCCGAGCAGGTCGGACATGAACAGGGCTTCGGTGGGGGAGTCGTCGACGATCAGGATCTTGTTGATGGCAGTCATGAGGTTTTCCTTCGATTCGTACATGGCGTCGCGTGCATGCGCGTCAGGCAGGCAGCACGTGGCCCGCGGCCTGGCATGGCAGGCAGGCCTGCACGGCGTGCAGCAGCGCTTCGCGGGTAAAAGGCTTGGCAAGATGGTCGTGCGCGCCGACCAGGCGGCCGCGCGAGCGGTCGAACACGCCGTCGCGCGAGGACAGCATGATCACGGGGATGGCGTGAAAGCGCGGACTCTTCTTGATCAGGGAGCAGGTCTGGTACCCGTCCAGGCGGGGCATCAGGATGTCGCAAAAGACCAGGTCCGGGTGCAGCTCGCCCACCTTGGCGAGCGCCTCGAAGCCGTCTTCGGCCAGCACCACCTGGTATCCCGCCTGCGACAGGAAGATCTCCGCGGTGCGGCGGATGGTGCTGGAATCATCGATGACCAGCACCTTGCGGCGCGGCTGCGCCGTGGTGTCCGGAATGGAAACGCCAGGCGCCAGACCCTGGGCGCCGGCGGTATTGACCCGCTGGTTTTCTTCTGTTTGAGCGACCCGCATTGTTGTTCCCGCGACCAGCTGCCCCTTGCGGAGCGCCGGCAAGCACTAGAGAACACCCGCGCGGAGCAGCGCGACCCATGCGCGCCCCGACGGACCCCCGACAATTCTTGTTTCCCTTCCAAGGCCGGGCTGTGCCCGGCAGTGGCGGTGCGTGGAACCCGCACCTGCCTACCGTCCTCCCCACCAGCGGCAGAGGGACGGGCAGTCATTTTGCAACAGAGTGTGACAAGACGCCGGGGGGCCGTCAATCGGGGCCGGCCGCGGCCAGCCAGCGTTTTGTCGCATCGGCGCGACGCGCGCCCGGTTATTGTTGTTCTGGGGACGTCGCCTCAGATGGCGACCATCTCGAAATCTTCCTTGCGCGCACCGCATTCCGGGCAGGTCCAGTTGATCGGCACGTCTTCCCACCGGGTTCCGGGGGCGATGCCGTCTTCCGGCGCGCCTGCGGCTTCATCGTAGATCCAGCCGCAGATCAGGCACATCCAAGTCTTGTATTCCATAACAGGCTCTGGCCACTCTCCATTAAAATCCAGCGCAGATGGTACCGAAACCGTGCCGCCGGCGCCAGCCGGCGGCCGCCAGAATCGTGCCAGATCCGCCGTGTTCGCGCATGTTAGCGCCCTGTTAGCGCCTGATTGGCCGGCAATTGCAGCGAATTTCCGCTGTTTTTGCCGCATGTCAACGATAAGTCCCGGGCCGCCGCACACGATCCCAGCAGTCCTTGTCCTCACCTCAACGCCATGTCCCGTAATCAGCAGCTCTTCGACCGCGCCCAGCAGACCATTCCCGGGGGCGTCAACTCGCCCGTGCGCGCCTTCCGCTCGGTGGGCGGCACGCCGCGCTTCATCACGCGTGCCGAAGGCGCCTATATGTGGGACGCCGACGGGCAGCGCTATATCGACTACATCGGCTCCTGGGGCCCGATGATCGTGGGCCACGCCCACCCCGAAGTGGTGCGTGCGGTACAGGAAACCGCTGCGCACAGCTTCTCGTTCGGCGCCCCGACCGAGGCCGAGATCACCATGGCCGAGGAAATCTGCAAGCTGGTGCCGTCGATCGAGCAGGTGCGGCTGGTCTCCTCCGGCACCGAAGCCACCATGAGCGCACTGCGGCTGGCGCGCGGCTTCACCGGGCGCGACCTGATCATCAAGTTCGAAGGCTGCTACCACGGCCACGCCGACAGCCTGCTGGTCAAGGCCGGCTCCGGCCTGCTGACCTTTGCCGACACCACCCAGAACGCGCCGTCGTCGGCCGGCGTACCGGCCGACGTGACGCGCCACACCATGGTGCTGGAGTACAACAACGTCGAGCAGCTGGAACAGGCCTTCGCCAGGCATGCCGGCGAGATCGCCGCGGTGATCGTCGAGCCGGTGGCCGGCAACATGAACCTGGTGCGCGCCAGCGATGCCTTCCTGAAGGCCATGCGCGAGCTTTGCACCCGCGACGGCGCAGTGCTGATCCTGGACGAGGTCATGACCGGCTTCCGCGTGGCGCTGGGCGGCGCGCAGGCGCACTACGGCATCCGGCCCGACCTGACCTGCCTGGGCAAGGTGATCGGCGGCGGCATGCCGGCGGCGGCCTTCGGCGGGCGCCGCGACATCATGGCCAGGCTGGCGCCGCTGGGCGGCGTCTACCAGGCCGGCACGCTGTCGGGCAACCCACTGGCGGTGGCCGCGGGCCTGGCCACGCTCAAGCTGATCCAGGCACCCGGCTTCTATGACCGCCTGGCCACCCAGACCCGCAAGCTGGCCGACGGCCTGGCCGAGGCCGCCAAGGCTGCGGGCGTGCCGTTCGCGGCGGACGCCATCGGCGGCATGTTCGGGATCTACTTCCGCGAGGGCGTGCCGGGCAGCTTCGCCGAAGTGACCAGGAGCGACACCGCGCGCTTCAACCGCTTCTTCCACGCCATGCTGGATCACGGCGTCTACCTGGCGCCGTCGGCCTTCGAGGCCGGCTTTGTCTCGGCGCAGCATGACGACGCCATCCTGGCGGCCACGCTCGAGGCCGCACGCAAGGCGTTCGCGGCGGGCTGAGGCCTTGCCACGCAGGCGGCGCACCAGTGCGCCGCCTGCACCTCTGGCGACAAGGGCGGTGCGCTACACTTGGGTTTTCGTCCAACCCGCGGAGTCTCCGATGCGCGCTTCTTCGTCCCCCTCCTTGCCCGGCAGCTCGCCGATGCCGGTCTTGCGCTGGCTGCTGCTGGCGGTCATGGCCAGCCTGCTGTCCGCCTGCGGCTACAACGACTTCCAGGCCAAGGATGAGGCGGTCAAGGCAGCCTGGGGCGAAGTCATCAACCAGTACCAGCGCCGCGCCGACCTGATCCCGAACCTGGTCAACACGGTCAAGGGCTACGCCACGCACGAGCGTGAGACCCTCGAGGCCGTGACCAAGGCACGCGCCGCCGCCACCAGCATCCAGGTCTCGCCCGAGACCCTGAACGACCCCGAAGCCTTCAAGCGCTTCCAGCAGGCCCAGGGCGAGCTGTCCAGCGCGCTGTCGCGCCTGCTGGCGGTGTCCGAGAACTACCCGCAACTGAAGGCCGACGCCTCGTTCCGCGACCTGCAATCGCAGCTCGAGGGCACCGAGAACCGCATCACCGTGGCCCGCCAGCGCTATATCGCCGCCGTGCAGCAGTACAACGTGCTGGCGCGCAGCTTCCCGACCAACCTGACGGCGATGATCTTCAAGTACCCGGTCAAGCCGTCGTTCACGGTGGACAACGAGAAAGCCATCTCCACGCCGCCCGCAGTCAAGTTCTGAGGCGGGCCACTCCATGGGCCACACCCCGCGCTCGCCCTGGCGGCACGCCTGGCTGGCGGCCGCCCTGCTCTGGCTGGCGGCATTGCTGGCCGGCCCGGCGCTGGCGGCAGACGGCTTCGTCGCGGTGCCGCCGCTGACCCAGCGCGTGACTGATCTGACCGGCACGCTGACGCCGCAGCAGCGCGGCGCGCTCGAGAACGTGCTGGCGGAATACGAGCAGCAGCGCGGCAGCCAGATCTTCGTGCTGATGGTGCCCACCACCGATCCAGAGCCGATCGATGCCTACAGCATCCGCGTGGCCGACGCCTGGCGCGCCGGGCGCAAGGGCATCGACGACGGCGTGATCGTGCTGATCGCCAAGGACAACCCGCCCGGGCTGCGCAAGATGCGGCTGGAGGTCGGGCGCGGCGTGCAGGGGTCTCTGACCGATGCCATGTCCAGGCGCATCCTGCAGGACGTGATGGCCCCGCACTTCCGCCAGAACGACTTCTACGGCGGGCTGGCGGCGGGGATCTCGGCGATCCAGGCCACCATCGACAAGGAAGGCCTGGCGGCACCGCAGCGCAGGGCGCAGCAATCGTCCGCGCTGGCCGAGTGGCTGCCGGCACTGCTGCCGCTGGCGATCATCGTGTTCTTCTTCCTCAGTGCCATCCTGCGCCGGCGCGGGCCGCAGATCGTCACCACCCGGCGCGGGCGCGACGTGATCGCCGGCGGCCTCGGCGGACTGGGTGGCTACACCATGGGGCAGGACTGGGGCCGCCGCGGCGGCTGGGGTGG
>NZ_JBYTAH010000006.1:126153-148670 GCF_058787975.1 Cupriavidus sp. FW305-26 | reverse complement strand
GGGTGGCGGGAATCCATGCTGGCGGGGATATTTTATCAATGCTTTGGGGGCTTCTACTCGAACTCACAGCACCCCGATATTGTCAGAGCGTTTGCATTTCTGCCATGGTTGTGCGGCCCGGTATTTGCCGATTGGCGAATCAGGTCGACGTCATTGATGATTGGTGTCGTCACTCTGCCAATGTGGGTTTTTGCTGTATGGACCGGCGGGTATCCGGGAACCGCGATGGCAACGCTATTCGTTCTAGCGACGGTTAGCGTGCTACGCACGCTTCGGGAACGTGACGTATCTGGTGTGGGCATTTGGATACTGGTGGCTCTTGTTGCAGGAACGCTGGTTGCCGGAATAGCCCTTGTGCCGGCGTTTCTTTCCTCTGGGGAAATTGCCCGCTCGAAAACCATTGAGACACTCGCTTATGACTACATGTTACCTGGCGACATTCTCTCGTTCGCATTCCCGATAAATAATTCGTATTTCGGGCATGATATTTCAATGCGATCGTTCTTTGTCGGGTTTCCGGTTGTCGCGCTATTTTTAATGGGCATCGTCGAGGTTCGTCGCCGCATGATGTGGCCATTGATTTCCGGGCTGATCGCATTGCTGATGGCAGCCGGGCCGCTGCACCAGATTCTCGTGTTAATGATTCCACCTCTCGGCTTGAGCCGGTTTGTGATGGCCGACTACCGAGCCCTCATTGGCCTCGTCGCTATTCTCGCGGCGGTGACAGTGTTGGATGATCGTCAGGGTGGGAAAAAAGGCGGGATCATTTGGCTATTGTTGTTCGGGATTTTTGTATGGTATGGCGTGCATGCACTGAATCTCGAGCGCGCCTATGCGAAAGAAGACCACATTGCCCTGCTGATGGTCTTGCTTGTCGGGGTGGCAGCTATCCTGAACAGATTCGCGGCAAGATTGCTTGGCTGGACCCTCGAGCCGTTGGTTTTCGTTGTTGGTGCCGTTTTTATTTGGTATTCGAGCTATCTCTTGAATGTCATGCCTACGCCGGCGCGAGCGGAGGTAATAAGCGTCATTAGGTGGCTGGCGATTCTTGCACTGGGCTTGAATTTTCTTTGCAGTCTTTTCATAAAAAAGAGCCTGGAGCCATTGTTGATAATATTCTCCGCCATTGTTGCAGCGTACATCGCCAGCACGCTGCTCGTTGCCAGGGTGAATCAGAATGGTGTCATGATCCCGATTGCCATCACTGCGGTCCTGACGATCGTGGCGCTGTCTCCCGTGTTCTTGCAGTCAGGAAGAGGGGTGGTGATGCCTGCGTTGGCGACAGTTGCAATATCGCACTGGATGTGCGTGACGTGGACCGAGAGGTATTTTGCGCCGCCGGCGCAAGACGGTACTGCATGGGTCGAATCAATTGCGGGGAAGTTTTCTGATACACGCGAAGCGTTGAAGCGTCAGTTGCGTACCGAGACATGCCGCGGTCCGCGCCATGACGTTCCGTTACCCACCGCGGACCGCTTTCCCTGGAGCGGCTACTACAGTGGTCAATACTTTATGCAAGACTATTCTGGGCCGATGAAATTCCAACGCCAGCAGAGCATCCTCGGCTCCGATGATCTGCGGGGCTTCGCAATGCTTCCATGGACCATGGTTGCGGTATCCGACCTTCATCGTACGCACGACGCAGATTTGTCCAAGGCTCCACGCGTGGACGCAGTATGTTCGGCGTATGGGACGACCGAGATTCGGTATCAGATTGACCTGGGCGTGCCCACAGCAGTTGTGGAGAACGAAATCTACGCCAAGGGATGGTCCGCGCGACTGCTCTGTGATGACTGCGGTTGGTCGGGCGGGGCGAAAGACATCTTTCCCGTTGACGTAAAGGGTTTCCGCGGTTGGCAGTTGCCAGCTGGGCGCTACGTTTTGATTGCTCGCTTTGATACCCCATACCGCACACTTGGTATGGCAATTACGCTGTTAGGCATAGGGCTTTGGATAGCCAACGGATGGTCGATCATGCGGCCGAAACGAATTTGGCTTTCCCGACAGACTGGCCGTGCAATAAAAGTGGACCCCTCGTAATACCACAAATGCGTGCATAGCCCTACCTAGGCGTGCTGTACAGGGGGCCTGGTACTTTAAGGCTGGCATCCTTTGACGTAAAATGTGGCCCCTCCCCCGGAAGTGATCAGCCCCAACCGAATCGGGAAGTTAACCTGGCGTCCAGCCATTGTTTGCGGAGAGCAATGTTGATACAGATAAACAGCCTTTCGGCGCGAATTTCCCGGAACCCACAGCTAGCCGAGGCGATCAATAGGGTACTTTCCAGCGGGTGGTTTGTCCTGGGCCCGGCATCGAGGCAATTCGAACACGAATTTGCCGAGTATGTCGGCGTTGACTACTGCCTGGGCGTGGCCAATGGCACGGATGCTATTGAATTGGCGCTGAAAGCACTTGGCGTTACTCGTGGTGACCGCGTCGCGACTGCGGCCAATGCGGGAATGTATACGGCAACGGCCATCGAGATTGTTGGAGCCGAGCCTTTCTTCCTTGACGTCGATACTGATTCGCATGGTGTCACGTTCCAGGAAGTCGAGCGAGCCATTCTTGCCGGAATCAAAGCGGTGGTGGTTACGCATCTTTACGGTCGGGCCGTGCCTGACATTGCTGCAATTGCACAGCTTTGTGCCGACCGGGGGGTACTGCTCATTGAGGATTGTGCCCAAGCTCACGGTGCCCGTATCGACGGGACATGCGTGGGCGGGTTTGGGGATGCAGCCACTTTCAGCTTCTATCCCACCAAGAACCTTGGTGCAATTGGCGATGGCGGCGCAGTTGTGACGAAGCATGCGGAGACAGCCGAGCGAGTCGCCCGACTTCGTCAATATGGCTGGTCGTCGAAATATCAAGTCGAAGTGGCCGGATCGCGCAACAGCCGTCTCGATGAACTGCAAGCGGCTGTCCTCTCGACTTTCCTGCCGTATCTTGATGCTGCGAATGCTCGCAGGCGTGAAATTGCTGCACGCTATACCGCGAGAATTGCTCACGACAAAGTTCTGACACCGCAGGCGGTGGGAGAGGCGTACGTGGCGCACCTCTACGTCGTGCGCAGCGCGCATCGGGATGCCCTGCGCACGCATTTGCATGATTTGGAGATCGGCTCCGACGTGCACTATCCCATCCCTGACTATCGGCAACCGGTTTTCGGAGAGCGTTTTGCAAACATTCGACTCGCAAACACTGAGCGCTTGGCAGGTGAAATTCTGACCTTGCCCTGTTATCCCGAAATGACCGACGCAGAGGTCGATAGCGTCATCTCCGCAGTCAATAGGTGGCGACCATGAAATTCTCGGTCATCATCCCTGTTTACAAGAACGAATCGTCTATTCCCCGTCTGTTGCAAACGTTGACGGATATGAATCGCCAACTGGACGGCGAGTTGGAAGTCGTATTCGTTGTCGACGGTAGCCCAGACCAGTCGTTTGCGCTATTGCGCGCAGCGCTCAGGACCATGGATGTGCCGGCACAATTGTTGGCGCATTCACGAAATTTCGGTTCCTTTCCGGCGATCCGGACGGGGTTGGCTGCTGCCAGGGGAGATTTTTTTGGCGTCATGGCGGCAGATTTGCAGGAGCCGCCGGAACTGCTTGTCGAGTTTTTCCGGTCACTAGATGGCGATGAGTGCGATGTCGCCATTGGCACACGAGCAAGTCGAAGCGACCCTTACTTCTCCCGTATGGCATCCGGCATGTTCTGGTGGTTATACCGGCGGCTGGTGGTTCCTGAAATGCCAGCAGGCGGCGTCGACGTTTTTGGCTGCAATCGGGTGTTCCGCGACCAGTTGCTTCAACTCGAGGAGTCGAGATCGTCGCTGATTGCACTGATTTTCTGGCTAGGTTTTCGCCGCAAGATCGTAAGCTACGGGCGACGAGTCCGCCAGGAAGGGAAGACCGCATGGACTTTCCGAAAAAAGGTGGACTACATGATGGACAGTATCTTCGCGTTCACCGATTACCCTATCCGATTGCTGACCAAGATTGGCATCGCAGGCTTCATGCTGTCCAGTATTCTTGGCGGAATCGTGCTGGTCGGTCGCCTGTCGAATAGCATCGATGTTCCCGGTTATGCGACCGTCATGATAGTGATCATGTTCTTCGGAACTCTCAATTTATTCGGGCTTGGGCTGGTGGGAACGTATGCGTGGCGCGCTTACGAAAACAGCAAAAAGCGACCATTGGCGGTTATTTCCGTTCGACAGAAAAATTCAATTCAATCCTATGCCGAGTAATTTCACAGTTCATGGCTCTGCCGATGTGCAATCGAATGACATCGGGGCAGGCACGACTATTTGGCAATCCGTAACGGTCCTCCCGCGCGCGCGCATCGGCAGTGACGTCAACATTAATGCGCAATGCTTTGTCGAGAACGATGTTGTTATCGGAGACCGCGTAACCATCAAGTGTGGGGTTTACGTATGGGACGGTATCCGTCTGGGCAATGATGTATTTGTGGGCCCCAATGTTACGTTTAGCAACGACAAATTTCCGCGGTCGAAGGCTTACCCAGAAGCTTTCCTCCAGACTGTCGTGGAAGATGGCGCCTCGATCGGCGCCGCTGCCGTGCTGCTTCCGGGAATTGTGATTGGTCAAGGCGCGATGATCGGCGCCGGGGCAGTGGTCACGCGATCTGTGCCTCCCTATGCAATCGTCACGGGCAATCCGGCCCGTATTGTCGGGTACGTTGAAAACGCGGCCTCGCCCGGTGGCGCGGTCAAAAGTACGTCTGTGAGGGCGCCTGAGCAGCTGCTAGACGCTCGAGCACATGTCGGCGTAGGCGGGGTGACACTTCATCGTCTCAAGCGCGTTAATGATATGAGAGGTGATCTCTCCGTTGGGGAATTTCCTCGAGACATCCCGTTCGACCCCAAGCGTTATTTCCTGGTATTCAATGTACCGAGCGAAGAAACCCGGGGCGAGCACGCTCATCACAAATGTCATCAGTTCCTGATTTGCGTTAGAGGAAAATGTTCAGTGGTCGTTGACGATGGCAAGGTCCGGTGCGAGATCGCACTCGAATCACCAGAGACGGGTCTGTATCTGCCACCACTGACCTGGGGCATCCAGTATAAGTATTCGAGCGATGCAATGCTTTTGGTGTTTGCGTCGGACGAATACGATGCCGATGACTATATTCGCAATTACGCGGAATTTGTCGAAATAACTAAACAAAAAAACGGGCTTTGACTACAATTTTTTCCGGAAGCAGCGTACAGCGGTGGGGGCGATACCTACTCGGAGGTGGGATAAACACTTTCGTGACCTACGCGCTGTACCTCGCCTTCAAGCTCGTGGTTGGATATCAGTCTGCATATCTTGCCGCCTATGTGATCGGTGTTGTTTTTTCGTATTGGTTTAACTCGCGCCTGGTCTTCAAAGTGGCCTTTTCCTGGGTAAAGTTTCTTTCGTATCCAATGGTCTACGTTTTTCAGTACTGCGCTTCGGCCTTGCTGCTGCATGGATTAGTCGAATTCGCTGGAGTCAACGTATCGTTTGCGCCGCTTATGGTTACGGCGGCAATGATGCCGTTGACTTATGTCATGAGCAAGCTGATTCTGAAAAGAACGCCTCGCGGCTAATGTCGCGGGCTCATCCACACCTGAGCGCGAGTCTATGCGGGAGAGCAGTGACACGACTGTAGTAGATTCGTTTGAAAGCGTCCGCCAATCGAGTCTGTCCCTCAATATCTTGGAACGGATGTAGCTAACGCGGCCACACCTCAACCGTTTTCACATGCTTAGCCGCGCACTTCCCCAGCGCGCCCAATGCGTCCCGCATCATCCATTCCTGCCAGGCGTCATAATCAGCGGCGGCCGGCGCGTCCGGGATCTGGCACGGTGTGGCCAGCGCGCTATCGAGCGGCGGCGGCCTGTTTGGCAGCGTCGACGGCGTCGGACAGCTTGCGCACCCTGAAATCGTCAGGGCGGCAGTCAGTAGGCAGAGGCTGCTTCGCATTTCGAAATTCCTTCACGGCGGCATCGACCTTAGCGCCGAGGGTGGTCTGGGTGACGTTAAACTCGTCAGCCTTGGCGCGGATGGCGTCGCTGGCTTTGCCGATGTCCTCGATCGCCTTGTTGGCGCTGACCAGATCGGACTGAGCGTTGGCCGTCTTCATTCGATCGATCTGAGCGTCCTTGCGCCAGCCATTGACAGTCCAGCCGGCTGCGAGGACCGATCCGGAATTTTGTGTACGAGGCATATCATGAGAGGGAATGACCATGGATATGCCGATGAAGAAGAAACGTACGGTGGCGTCTCAGGCAGCGGCCCGCGGGCCGCTGCCGGCTTTGCCTGAGGGCTTGCTCGACGAACTGGTTAAAGGGCCAATGACGCCCAGCGAGGTCCAGGATTTGATGCTGGCCTTCAACAAGGCCATCATCGAGCGGGCGATGGGCGCCGAGATGAGCATGCACCTAGGCTATAAGCCAGGCGAGCCCAAGCCGGCCGAGCAATCCAATGCACGCAACGGTCTCACCGGCAAGACCGTGATCACCGAGCGCGGCCCGGTGCGGGTCGAATTGCCACGCGACCGCGATGGCAGCTTTGAGCCGGTCCTGATCCCGAAGCATGAGCGGCGCTTTACCGGATTCGACGAGCGCATTATTGCCATGTACGCGCGCGGCATGAGCGTGCGCGAGATTCAGGCGTTCCTGGCCGAGAGCTACGGAACCGAAGTCTCCCCGGACTTCATCAGCTCGGTCACCGATGAAGTTATGGCCGAGGCAATCGCGTGGCAGAGCCGCCCGCTCGAAGCCATGTACCCGGTCGTGTTCTTTGATGCGTTACGGGTCAAAATCCGCACCGACGGCGTGGTCAGCAATAAGGCCGTGTACCTGGCATTGGGAATCCAGGCAGACGGTCAACGCGATGTGCTGGGCCTGTGGGTCGAGCAGACCGAAGGCGCCAAGTTCTGGCTCAAGGTCTTCAATGGGCTCAAGAACCGCTGCTGTCAGGATATCCTAATTGCCGTGGTCGATGGCCTTAAGGGCCTGGCTGAGGCCGTTGCGACGGCCTATCCCCGCACGACGGTGCAAACCTGCATCGTGCATTTGACCCGCAACAGCCTGGACTACGCCAACTACAAGGACCGCAAGGCGCTGGCGCAGGCGCTGCGACCAATCTACAGCGCGGCCAGCGAGCAGGAGGCCGAGCAGGCGCTGCAGGATTTCTGCCGACGGCCCGTGGGGCGAAAAGCTGCCGATGATCGCGCAGTCGTGGCGACGCGCCTGGGAGCACGTCACGCCATTCTTCGTGTTCCCGCCCGAGATCCGGCGTGTGATCTACACTACGGATGAAGTTGACAAGCCCCCGCGGCAATCTCCGGCGTTCATGGCGTTCGTATCGGTGGCCAGGGAGCGCGAACCGCACCTTGCGGTCGTGCTTGCTTCCAGCGCGAGAACAGGCGTTGGTAAGCCTGCTCGGCTTGCTCGCCGACTGCACGCTCCAGATCCCGGACGGACTTCAGGTTGTAGGCGGCGACAGAGCCCTTGCGGCTACCGCGACGCGCAGCAGGCATGCCTGCCTGCAGTTCCAACTCACGGGTCTTTCGCGCAGTCAGCGCTGGGCGATCCCAGGCGAAGGCTTCGTTATGCGTGAGGACGCGCCAGACGATTATTGCTAGCTTGCGCGCCGTGGCAACAGCCGCGATCTGTTGACCGCGACGCTCCCGGACACGTAGGAAGAAGGCTCGGACGGGCCCGGCCGTTTGCGCTGCGGCCCAGGCAGCCTCGACCAGCATGGCACGCGCATAGGAACGTCCGCGCTTGCTGATGTGTCCGTGTTTTGCTGGTTGCAAGCCGGATTGGTAGACCGACGGATTGAGGCCAAAGTAGCTGACCAATTTCTCCGGCGAGCGAAAGCGGGCAACATCGCCGATGGCGGAGAGCAACCCGATCGCCACCGTGGTGTTGATGCCAGTGATGGTCAGGAGCTTGCGCAGCCTGTCGTCCTGAATAGCAGATTGGGCCAGCACGCGCTCAATCTCCTGCAGATTCTCTGCCAGCCGGTCCAGCTCATGCAACCGCTGGTCGATCCCGATGCGTTCGTCCGTGGGTAGCGGCTGGAGGCTCAGCCAGGCCCGCCCTTTCTTGCCAAACAGGTCTGTCGCGGGACACCGCTCGATGAGATGCGCGGCCAGGACAGCGTGAATCTCATTCTTGAGCCGCGTCCGCTGCCGCACGATTTGAGCGCGGCGCGACACCTGCCGCCGCATCGCTTGCGTGGCCTCGTCGGGAATCCAGACCTCAGGCAGGAAGCCGCTCGCATAGAGTTGCGCCAGGATCGACGCATCGATCTTATCCGTCTTCACGCGGGCTTCCGCAATCAGACGGACTTGCAGCGGGTTGGCGACGATCACTCTGCCGACGTGACTAGTCAGCACTTTCGCAATGGCGATCGTATTGCCGGTCGCCTCGAGTACTACGTGGTCATCGGGCTTTAGCTTGGCGGCAAAGCGTTCGAGCTCGTCGCGTCGCAGTCCGACGCGCCCGCCGGCGCGCAGCAGGCCATTCTCCAGATAGGCGATCTCGGCCACCGATCGCGATACATCCAGTCCTATCACTCACATTGGCGTCTCCCATGGGAAACATCGCAAATGGGAGCCGGTGGGACAGCACGACAACTACGGATTCGCGCTCGCAGCGCAACCGGGCGGGTCGCAGGGGCGGCTAACTACTAACACGAGCTCGCAGCTCAACGTATATGAACGGCCTGCCCACCCGAAGTACTCCCCGGTGCCCCTGTCCCGGATGGTCGAACCATACACCAAGTTACTCGGTGAGGAGGAGGGGCACCGGCGCGGCTTGGCGTTGCGGATTTTAGTATCCGTTAATGGCTCGACCGTGCGGGGCATCGCTTAGGGGCACCGAAAATAGGGGCATTCGAAGATGCCCCTAAGGATGCCCCAAAAAGTGACGGATGCCAACGGGCCATGACGAACTTTGGCGAACGTCGATTCGGCGCGAAGCCTTGTTTTACTTGGGGAGAGAGAACTTCAGAGAACTGCTGTGAACTTAACTGTGGTCCCGCCGACAGGAATCGAACCTGTATCTAGCGCTTAGGAGGCGCTCGTTCTATCCATTGAACTACGGCGAGGGACAGGACTGTCAGGATCGGGAACCGCGGGCGCGGTGATCCTGGAGACGGCCCGGAGTATATCAAAATCCGCACCGGCCCGGCTCGCCGGCAGTGGCGGACCCGTCCCGGCGGCCTCGCCCGGCAAGGCGGCCGGACGACGGCAGGCGCGTCGGCCGGCCGGCATGGCGCAGGGCGCGGCGCCCCGGCCGGTGGTGGCCGCGGGCGCAGTTGGCGGCGGCAGTGGCGCAGCTGCGGTGGCAGGCTTGTCCGCGCAGGTTGCAGCGCAGTTCCCAGTCGATCAGTCCGGACATGGCAGGCTCCTTGATTCGGTGATGGCCGCGCGGTTCAGGCGAGGCCCAGGCCCAGGTTCAGGCCGCCCAGTTGGGCTTGCAGCAGCGCGCCCAGCAGCAGCCAGCCGATGTGCAGCGCGGCGCTCGGGCGGCGCATGCATGTTTCCACCTGCTCGCTGCGACTTTCGCCGGACAGGCACCAGGAGCAGAAATGCTCACAGTTGTTGGTCAGCAAGTGGTAGGCGTTTTCGCCAACGCGGGAACGGGCGCGTTCGACGGCCTGACGGCCGGCGAAGCGGGCGCAGGGTTCCGGCCTGACGGCGATGCCGAATCCGGCGGCGAAGGCTTCGAGGGTAGTTTCTTCAACAGGCGCGGCTTGCAGGGAGCGGGCGAAACCGGCGTAGTGGATGACGCGGCCGGCGCCGGCATAGATCCCATGATGGGCGTAGCCGTGGCGCTTCGTGACCAGGTGCGCGCCGAGCGGCAGCGGGTCGGCGAAACGATCGTCGCTGCCGGTAGCGCGTTCTTGTTGTTCCTGGATGTTCATGGCTGGCCTCGGTCTGTCTGGTTGCTGCAGGCATTGCTGCTTCATGCCAGACCAACAGCATCAACCATGCCAATACCAGGGAGGCACGGCAGGACAACGGTTTGGCGGGAATCCGGGGGTTTTGGAGGGGATGGACTGTCGGATGGCAGCCAACCGCGTGGCGGCAACTCTGTTGGCTGGCAGCCACCATTCGCCGTGCGCCGCGGGGCCTGGACGGGCTGGCGGCAGCGATCGCGCGATGCGTACGCTGTGGTGGGCGCATCCCGACACTGGCTGGCCGGGTGTCGGGTCCAGGCCAACGTGGCAGGCCCGCCGGGGTGGGCCCCGTTGTCGCCACTCCGCCCTGCAGCCCGCGCCGGCCTTGGGTTTCCAGTCGCCCGCCTGCCACACCCATGCTGTGGCAGGCGCCTTGCTAAATACCGGTACCGCCCCCCGGCGCCACGCCACATCCACCGGAGACCGATCATGGCCACCCTTGCGATCAACGATCCGCCCGTTCGTGCCCTCGTCTCCGCTGCCGCTCGGGACGGTGATCAACTTTTACGAGATCAACTACAGCTTCTATGCTGATCAGATGAACAACCAGTTCCAGAACATCGATATCCGCAACAACGCGCCAAACGCCAACATCAATGTCCAGGGCGACCAGGGCGCGAGGAACGACGGCCGGCTGATCTGATGCTGATCTGAGCGCCAGCGCCGCCGTGGTAGTGCCCCGGCGGGTCCGGGGCTTCACGCGGACCGGAGACAAGATTGGGTTTCGACTCGCACTTCCAGTGGACCTCGGCCGCATGCACGGACGTCGGGCGCGTGCGCGAACGCAACGAGGATGCTTGCCTGGACCTGCCCGGCCAGGACCTGTGGGCGGTAGCCGACGGCATGGGCGGCCATGCCGTGGGGGACTTCGCCAGCCAGGCGGTGGTCCAGGCGCTGGCCACGCTGCCGCCGCAGCCCCGGCTGGAAGACCGGGTCGACGCCACGCGCGCGGCGCTGCAGGGCGTGAATCTGGCGCTGGTCGATGAAGCGGCGCGCCTGGGCGTGCGCTGCATCGGCAGCACGGTGGTGGTGATGCTGGCGGGCGATCGCCGTTGCGCCTGCGTGTGGGCCGGCGACAGCCGCCTGTACCGGCTGCGCGGCGGCCAGTTCGCGCGCCTCACGCGCGACCACAACCAGGTCGAGCGCCTGCTGGCGCGCGGGCTGATCACCCCGGAAGAAGCGCGCCACCATCCCGCGCAGAACACCATCACACGCGCCGTCGGCGCGGCCCCGACGCTGGCGCCGGAGCAGCTGCTGACCGAGGTGGCCGATGGCGACGTCTACCTGCTGTGCAGCGATGGCCTGAGCAACGAGGTCGACGATGACGACATCGCGGCGGTGCTGGCGCAGCAGGACGTTGCGCAGGCCGCGCCGACGCTGGTGCAGATGGCGCTTGATGCCGGCGGCCGCGACAACGTGTCGGTGGTGGTGCTGCGTGCGGCGGACCCCTACGGCTCTGACAAGACGCTGGTCAATCCCGAGCTGGACGCCTGAAGGCGCGACCGCCGGCAGCCTCGGCCCCCTGCCCCTTGCTACCCCTTGCCGCCGTCGGCCTGCCGGTTGGCGCGGAAATCCTTCGAGTGGATGCCGTGCTTCTTCAGCAGCATCTGCAGGTGCGAGCGGTTCATGTCGAAGCGCCGCGCCAGTTCGGCGACGGTGCCGCCGACTTCCTGCAAGCCCCGTTCGAGGAAGGCCCGCTCGGCCTCGTCGCTGGCGGCGCGCTTGGCCTCGCTCAGCGACGTCGCCATGGTGATGTCCGCGGCTGCCGTGCCCGCGCCGACCACCGCCAGCGCGGCCGGCCTGGGCCGGATGTCCTGCGGCAGGTGGGCCAGGTCGGCGGTGTCGCCGGCCAGGCAGCTCAACCGGTACAGCAGGTTGCGCAGCTCGCGGATATTGCCCGGGTAGTCGTAGTGCAGCAGGAAGTCGCGCAGCCGCGGCGTCAGCTTGAGCGGCCGGCGCTTGAGCATGCCTGCGGCCTCGTCACTGAAGTACGACACCAGCAGCGGGATCTCGTCGCGCCGCTCGCGCAGCGGCGGCAGGCTGACGTGGATCACGCTCAGGCGGTAGAACAGGTCCTCGCGGAAGGTGCCGGCCTGGCTCATGCGGCGCAGGTCCTTGTTGGTGGCCGCGACGATGCGCGTATCGACCGAAATCGCCTCGTCCGAACCCACGCGCTGGATCTCGTGCGCCTCCAGCACGCGCAGCAGCTTGACCTGCCCGGTCAGCGGCAGCTCGCCGATCTCGTCCAGGAAGATGGTGCCGGTATGCGCGCTCTCGAACTTGCCGCGCCGGTCGTTGCTGGCGCCGGTGAAGGCGCCCTTCTTGTGGCCGAACAGCTCGGATTCAAGCAGGCTGTCGGGAATCGCGCCGCAGTTGACCGAGATAAACGGCTTGTCGGTGCGGGAGCCATTGGCATGGATCACCTTGGCCATCAGCTCCTTGCCGGTGCCGCTCTCGCCATCGATCAGCACCGGCAGGTCGGTCGGCGCCGCCTTCTCGGCAATCTCCAGCGCTTCCAGCAACTTGGGGTTGTCGCCGAAGGTCCCTTCGAAAATAAAGCTGCGCTCCACCAGCGCCTGCCGGCGCTCGCGCGGCATGCGCTCGACTTCTTCCTGAGGCGCGGCGGCCTCGGCCGATGCCGCCTGCACGAAGCGCTCCTTGTGCGACAGCCCCATCACCTCGTCGCGCAGCGTGGTGGCCTGCTTGAGCAGCTTCTCGATCTCGGGCCGGTCAAGCCGCGACGACCAGCGCAGCGTGGAGCGCAGGATCTCGATCTTCTCGATCAGGCCGGCAAACGACACCGGCGAGGTGGCCGAGGCGGGGGTGGCACCCTGGTTATATAGCTTCATGCGGCACTCAGTTGCTTCTGCACCAGTTGGAAATACATGCCCTTGCGCTCGATCAGCTCCTCGTGCCGGCCCTGCTCGACGATGGCGCCTTCATACAGCACCAGGATCTTGTCGGCCTGCATGATGGTGCTGAGCCGGTGCGCGATGATGACCGCGGTGCGCCCGCGCAGGATCTCCTGCATATTGGCCAGGATGTTGCTCTCTGACTGCGTGTCGAGCGCCGAGGTGGCCTCGTCGAACACCAGCAGGCGCGGGTCGTGGTACAGCGCGCGGGCGATGCACAGGCGCTGGATCTGCCCGCCGGAAAGCCCGATGCCGCGCTCGCCCACCACCTGCTCGTAGCCCAGCGGCAGCTTGCTGATAAAGGCGTGGGCATCGGCCATGCGCGCCACCTCCTCGATGCGGCGCCGGTCCGGGCTGTCGTCGCCGCAGGCGATGTTCTCGGCAATGGTGCCCGAGAACAGCAGGTTGGACTGCATCACGTAGCCCACCTGAGCGCGGTAGAACGCCGCGTCGATCACGTTCAGGTCGTAGCCGTCCACCGTCATCGAGCCCTCGGTAGGCTTGTAGAAGCCCACCAGCAGCTTGGCCAGCGTGGTCTTGCCGGAGCCGCTGCGCCCGACGATGGCCACCATCTCGCCCGGCCGGATGGCGAAGCTGATGTTCTCCAGCACGTAGGGCGTGTCTTCGCCGCCGTAGCGGAAGTACAGGTCCTTCATCACGATCTCGCCCTGCAGGTCGGGCAGCATCACGCGCGACAGCACGTCCTGCGGCTTCTGCTCGGGCTCCAGGTCGAGCACGTCGCCCAGCCGCTCCATCGCCACGCCGGCGTCGTTGAGCTGGCCCCACAAGGCCACCAGCCCCATCAGCGGCGCCAGCACGCTGCCCATGAAGGCATTGAAGGCGATCAGCTGGCCGATGGTGAGCTCGCGCTCCAGCACCAGCGTCGCGCCCACCCACAGCACCGCGATGGTGGTGGCGGCGTTGAGCAGCTGGCTCACCAGCCCCACCAGGATATGGAAGGCCTGCGCCCGGTATTGCGCGTCCAGGGCCTTGGCGTACTTGCGCTCCCAGCGCAGCCGCACCGGGCGCTCGATGCCCATGCCCTTGACGGTCTCGGCGCCGCCCAGCGTTTCCATCAGGTAGGCCTTGGCATCGGTCGATGCCGCGAACACCTCGCGCGCATAGGTCTTGACCCTGGGCGTCACCACCACCGTCAGCGCCGCGATCGGGATCACGAAGGCGATCAGCAGCAGCGTCAGCTTGACGTTGTAGAGGAACATGATGGTGAAGTAGATAAACACCATCAGCAGGTTCAGCGCCGTGGTCACCGTCGACTCGGTCAGGAAGGCGCGGATGGTCTGGTTCTCCTGGAAGCGCGCGAAGATGTCCCCGGTCTTGCGCTTGGCAAAGAACGACAGCGGCAGCGATAGCGTGTGCTTGAAGAACTGCGACATCATGGCGAAGTCCATGCTGCGCACCATGAAGTTGGCCAGGTAGGCGCGGATGGTCGCCATCAGCTGCGAGAACACGCTGGAGATAATCAGCCCCGCGATCAGCAGGTGCAGCAGCCCCACGTTCTGGTGCACCACCACGCCGTCCAGGATGTTCTGGATGATCAGCGGCGGCACCACCCCCAGCATCTGGATCACGAAGGTAGCCAGGAACAGGTGCGACAGGATCTTCTTATACGGCGCCAGGTAGCCGATAAAACGCAGCCACGGCGAGCGCGACACCGACAGCTGGGTCATGCTCTCGCCCGGCGTGAACAGCAGGCAGGTGCCGCTCCAGCCGCGCTCGAACTCCTCCGCGCTCATCTTGCGGAAGCCGATGGCCGGGTCGGCCACCCACACCCAGCGCGACGAGATCCCGTACACCACCACGTAGTGGTAGCCCTCCCAGTGCACGATAAAGGGCAGCTCGAAGCCCATCAGCGAATCCCGCGTGCACTGCACCCCGCGCGTGGTGAAGCCGAGCGATTCGCCGGCTCGTGCCAGGCTGTCCAGCGTGGCGCCCTGGGTGGTCACGTTGGCCAGCTCGCGCAGCTTGCCCAGCGTCATCGGGATGCCGTAGTGCCGGCAGATCATCGCCAGGCAGGCCGCGCCGCAATCCATCTCCTCGGCCTGCTCCACCAGCGCGAAGCGGCGGATCAGCTTCTCGCCCAGCTCCGGTTTGGAATGCAGGTCGAGCAGCACCGGGCGCTTGCGCCGTTCGGCCAGCTTCTTCTGCCGATGCAGCTCGCGGTCCAGCACGCGGATGCGCTCTTCCAGCACCTCGCGCAGGCGCGGGTTACGCTCCAGGATCAGCTGCACCGTCTTCTCGGGGATCACCAGCAGGCGCACGTCGGTTTCGGCAATGGCCGAGGCCAGCTGCTCCTGCCGCATCACGCAGGCGCGCTCGCCGAAGATATCGCCCTGCCCCAGCGTGGCCAGTGGGAACTCGCTGCCCTCTTCGCTGCGCACGATGCGCACCGTGCCCTGGCGCACCACGTACAGGCGCCGGTCCTCGCGCCCGTCCTGCTTCAGGATTTCCTTGCCGGCCGCCACGCGCTTGACGCCGACGCTGCGCACGGCGTCTTCCAGCTCCTGCTTGTCGAGCTTGCCGCGCAGGTCGAAGAGCCGCGCGACAAAGCCGCCGGCCGAACTGATCGCGACATAGCTGGTGATAAAGGCCAGCGCGGCGGGGTTGCCCGCCACCACGGGCTCGCCCACGCTGCGCGGGATCATCAGCAGCTCGGTCTTGCCGGAGGCGCGCACCGACGACTCATGCCGGTACTCGCGCAGCAGCGCGATATCGGCAAAGACCTCGCCGGTCTTGCGCACGCCCATGCTGATTTCCTTGCCGTGCTCCTCGTTGAACACGCGCACCGAGCCGGACTTGACGACAAACAAGCCCGGCGCCGCTTCGCCGGCATTGCAGACGGTGTCGCCAAAACCGAAGGTCAGCACCTGCGCGGCTTCCGCCAGGCGTGCCAACTCCTCCGGCGTCAGCACCGACAGGATCTCGACGCTGGCCAGGAAGGCGGCCAGCGCCGATCCTGCCTCCGGCTTGTCCGGGGCAGCCGCGGCGGCGCGATCACCGGCCTGGCCGGACTCGCTAGCGGGCTTCGATGACATGTTCCTGCGCCCTGGCCATCAGCCAGTTCTCGCGCAACAGGCGCCGCACTTCCACCGCCACCTCGCTGTCGAGCGTGGCCTGGTGCTTGTCGCGCACCAGGAACACCTCGAAGAAGGAGCGGTCAGCGGCGGGGAACGGCCCCAGCAGGTCGCCCGGCTCGGCATTGAAGACCTTGGCCTCGATATCGGTCTTGAGCGAGCCGCGCAGCACCTTGCCGATCTCGCCGCCGCGCTCGCGCGTGTCGGCAATGGAATGCTCGCGCGCCATCTCGGCGAAGGCCTCCGGATCATCCTGCAGGTATGAGATCAGCTCCTTGGCCTTGCCCTCGCTGTCGACCACGATATGGCTGACCTCGATGCTGTCGAAGCGCGGCGAGTTGAGCGCAAAGTACTCCTGCACCGCGGCGTCGTTGCAGACCTGCTCCATCATCCGCTCCTGATACAGGTTGTCGGTGATAAAGGCCTCGAACTCGTCCAGGCTGACGTTCAGCGCATCCAGGTAGTGGTTCATGTCGGCGGCGCGATGCAGGCCCTGCACGCGGCGGAACTGGTCGGCGCGCTCCTGGATCTCCTCGGGCGTGACCACCAGGCCCTGCCGTTTCGCGGCGTGCACGGTCAGCTTGTCGCGCACCATCTGCTCGACCAGGCCCTCGAACTGCCCGGTCAGCTTGAGCAGCCGCACGAACTCCTCGACGCCGAACACCTCGTCGTCGATACGCACAATGCCAGTCATTTCTCGGCTCCTTTGACGGCCCCTGCGCTTGCGCACCGGGCTGTCCAGATCGGCTGTTTTCGTGTTTCCCCCGGCTGCGCTACCCTGCCACCTCACGGAAGGGGTCAAGCCCCAGATCGATCAGGCGACGTTCGCGCACAACGATCTCTGCCGTGGCGGTCATGCCGTAACGCAACGGATACTTGTTGTCGGACACCGCGTAGTAGTCGCGTGCCAGGCGCACACGGCCCTCGTAGACCGGCTGCTTGTCCGGCCCCGGCTTGGTGGCGGGCGAGATAAATTCCAGCGTTCCTTCTATGATCCCGTAGCGCTGGTACGGGAAGGCGCTGAACTTGAGCTTGACCGGCAGGCCTTCGCGCAGGAAGGCGCGGTCGCGCTCGGCAATGACGATCTTGACCACCGGGCGCGCATCCTTGGGCGCAATGCCCCCCAGCGGCGTGTTGGCCTGCACCTTGTCGCCGCGCTGGGTGGAGGTGACATCGGTGATCACGCCCGACACCGGCGCCAGGATCAGCAGGAAGTTGTCCTTGTCGATGTTCTCGAAGCGGATGCGCGCCGCCGCGTCTGCCACCAGGCGGGCGGTCTGCACCTGCAGGCGCAGCTTGTCCTCGGTGTTGGCAATCTCGCGCAGGGCCGCCTCGTACTGCACGCGCAGCCCGGCCAGGTCCTGGCCGCTGCTTTCAAGCTCGGAACTGGCCTGGGTGAGTTCGCGGCCCAGGCGCGCATCCAGTTCACTCAGCCGCGACTGCGCCACGCGCAGGTTGTTCTCCGCGTCCTGCGCCGCGGCGCGCTTGGTGTCAACCTGCGACTGCGAAACGCCACCACCGCCCGGCAGCGCCAGCAGGCGCGCATAACGGTCCTGCTCCTGGCGCGCGAACTCGCGCGCGCGGCGGGCGTTCTCGAGGTTGCTGCGTGCTTCCTGCAGCTGGGCGCGCTGCTGTTCGGCAAGCCGCGTGGTGCCTTCTGCAATGCGGGTCTCGTGCTGGCGCGTGGCCACGTCGATCTGCTGCTTGAGCGCCGCGGCCCGGCGTTCCATCAGCGCCTTCTTGTCCGGGAACTGCTTCCACTCGCGCTCGGAGTCTTCCAGCTTGAGCTGCGCCTCCAGTGCATTGGCCGCGGCCTCGATTGCGCCGCGCGCATTCAGGCGCGCCAGTACGTCGTCCTTGGACACCGGCTGCCCTTCGGCCACGTAGAGGTCGGCGAGCTCGCCGTCCACCGGGGCATAGAAGCGCCGCACCTCGGATTCCGGCGCCAGCGTGCCCTGCGCCGTGACAATGACATCGGCATGCCCGACGAAGGACCACACCAGCCCGCACAACACCAGTGCAAAGGTCGTGACGATGGTCAGCAGTCCCAGGCGCGACGGCTCGGCACTCAACAGGCCAACGCCCTCGGCGCTGTGGTCTTCCAGCGCCTCGGAGAGTGGCTTGAGGCCGCCCTGTCGGGCATCGTCCTTCATGGCTGCCCCGCTTGCTGTGGCGCCGCGGCAGCAGCGGCTGGCTCCGGCGCCTTGCCGGTGTCTTCACCGCCGATCAGTTCCAGCTTGGTCTTGAGCACGGCGGGATCGAGCACGGTGCGCAATTCGTGCAGCGCGCGCCGCTGCTGGTCGGCCTCGGCGCGGATCTCTTCCTCGATCTTGGCGAGCTGTGCCAGGTCGGCGCTTTCCCCCGCGCGCAGTTGCGTAAAGATGCGCATGCCCTGGCGCGCGTCTCCCTGCGCCTGCGACAGCAACCGGGCCTGCGCGCGGAACCTGGGCGAGATGCCGGGCTCGAGCCGCTGTTCGCTGCCGATCACGCCATTGCTGCGGTATTGCTTCCATGCGGCGACGGCGCTGCCCATCAGCTCCCGCGCGCGCCGCAGGGCGCTGTCGCGCACGCCGTTGACGTCGGCCTCGACCGCCTTGGCGAAGTGGCCGTCTTCTTCGGCATCGAGCATGGCGTAGAAGCCCAGCAGCCGGTCCTCATAGCCCTTGCTGCCGCGCGCGGACTGCAACTCGGCGTACTGCGCCGCCACCTTCTGCTTGTGCGACAGGTCGCGCGCGAGGTCGTCGGCCCAGGGTCCGCCGCTGATCTGCTTGATCCCCGCCAGCGCAGCGGCGCTGTCGCCCTGCTGCCACGCCCTGGCCGCACTGGCATACTGACGCACCATCTCCGGCGGCGGCAGGCGCGCGGCCAGGCTGTTGAACTGTGCCTGGAACGGCGGCGTGGCGAAGCGGCTGTCGGCGAGCCGCGCCACCAGCGGCCCGGGCCGGCGCGCGCGCAGTGCCTGCATCAGTGCGGTGTAGCGGTCCAGGTCTGACTGCACGCGGTCCAGCCCGGCCAGGCGCGGATACTTCTCGCGGTACTCGGCGATGACCGGCTGCAACGCCTCCGGGCGGTCGCGGCCGAGTTCGGCAGCGATGGTGGCGTTCAGCCGGTCGATCGCCGCCAGGTAGACCGAGGCATCATTCTGCAGGCGGCGCACATCACTGAGCGCATCGGCATAGAGATCGCGGAACGCCGGCACATCGGCCGCGATGCGCCCGAGTGCGCGCTGGTGCGCGGTAGTGTCCTGGTTCCAGTACGCCAGCAGTTGCCGGATCGGAGCCTCATCGGTGTAGAGGCGGATCGGCGCGTCGGCGCCGCGCTGCGCGGTGAAGCGTTCGAGCCGGCCGATCCAGTCGAGCTCGGCCACCAGCGGCCGCGCATCGGCGTTGTGCGCACTGGGCTTGCGCATCCGGGCCAGCGCGGCATCGGCGCCGCTGACATCACCGGCCTTCAGCCTGGCTGCAAAATCGGGCACGTAAGCGCGCATCAGTGCCTCGGCGCCGAGGGCCTGCACCTGGGCATCGTCGGGATGACGCGCCAGGTAATCGTCGGCGGCCTGCGCCGCGCGGGCGTGATCGCCGGCGGCAAATAAGGCCTGCACTTCGCGCTCCGCCGCACCGCGCCAGTACACGGCCGCGCCCGCCAGTATTGCGAGCAACAGCAACGCGCCACCCCATCGCGCCGCGCGCCGCGTGCGTGCGGGATCGTCCAGGCCGAACAGCCTGGCGCCCTCCGCCAGCAACAGCGCGGCACGTCCGCGCTTGCGGCGTGCCTGCGCGCCGTCGTGCGCCGCAGTGGCCGCCGCGGCCTGTGCCTCGGCCTCGGCGTTGACCTCGTCGTCCTGCTGCGCGGCGTAGTCGACGCAGAAGATGTCGAGGAAGGAATCGGCCGCACCGACAAAGGTGGTGCGGTCATCCTCGTCGCGCGCGGCCGGCGCCGGGGAAGCGGCCGGCGTGTCCGGTGCCGCGGCGACGGGCTGCAGCATCGAGCGCGTCGCGGTGGCATCGCCATCGCCCGTGCGCTGGACCTGCGCCTGGTAGACAAAGTGGTTGCCGCCGAAGGCGATCAGGTCGCCGTCGTCCAGCGGCACGCCGTGGTCTGCCAGGCGCTTGCCGTTGACGAAGGTGCCGTTGGTGCTGCCCAGGTCCTCAACGAACGGCACGCCACCCTTGAGGTACACGTGCGCGTGGCGCCTCGACAGGTAGTTGACCTGCTGAGGATAACTGTCGCGGTAGCGCGCGAAGGCATCGTCGGCCTTGCTGATCAGGTACGGGAAGCCGTCCACGTGCAGCGGCTGCAGTCCGACATCTCCGCGTTCGGGCACCAGCGTCACCGCCACCCGCGGCGGCTCGGGCTGCGGCGCGCGCGGCAACAGCCGGACCCGGAACGACAGCGCGGGCCCGAAGGCCACCTCATCGCCGTCGCTGAGCTGCGCCGGCTGGCGCGCCACCGCCGCGCCGTTCACGCGCGTGCCGTTCTTGCTGCCGAGATCCGCCACATAAACCGCGCCATGCTCGGCGAAGATGCGCGCATGCCGGCGCGACAGCGGCGCGGCCAGGTCTTCCGGGTAGGTGGCGAACGGCAGCTCGCTGCGGCCGACGGCGAACAGGTCTTCGTCAATGCGGATTTCGCCCAGCTCGGGGCGCGCGACGGGCGTCAGGAATACATCGAATTCCTGCGCCAGATCGTGAGAGAACTCCCGCGTGAATCCCTGGGCCATTTTCACCGGCATTTCCATGATCAGTGCTTCGTCAGGAGCCATGTTTCCAGCGAGCCAACAGCGCGGCTGCCGCGGCGGCAGGCCAGGGGAGTGAAGCGACTAAGAACATAGTAGGCGACGGCTAAGGCTAGTCAATCGGGCGCGGGACGCGCGGTTGGCACGGGAGCGGCACATGCAGCGGGGCAAGCGGCCAGGGCTATGGACGCGTTGCGCAACGCGTTGCTTACGCCGGTATCACATGAACACCGCCAAGGAACCTCTGGCAGCACTTATTGCGTTGGATTCGAGGCCGCGTTGCGCACATCGGTATCGGGCCAGCCGCCGCCAAGCGCCTTGTACAGGGTGACGGTGTCGGCCAGGATCTGTTGGTGGACCGCCAACAACTGCAGTTGCGCGGCCAGCAGCGAGCGCTCGGTCTCAAACACTTCCAGCTGCGAGACCACGCCCTCCTTCAGTTGCGCCTCGATCTGCGCGGACACGACGCGCAGCTGCTCAACCTGCTGCTGCAACTCGATGCGCTGCTTCTTGTGCGCGTCGACGTTGACCAGCGCGCTCTCCACCTCTTCGAACGCGGTCATCACGGTGCGGCCATATTCGTTTTCCACCACGCCCACCTGCGCCTCGGTGGTCTTCACGCGCGCCCGCACGTTGGGATCGAGCATCGGCAGGTTGATGCTGGGCGCCAAGCCGAAGGTGAAGGACTTGAGCAGGGAGCTCAGCGCAAAGCTTGCGGTGCCGCCGCTCGCGGTCAGGCTGATGGTGGGCAGTTGCGCCAGGCGTGCCTGCCCGACGATGTTGTAGGCCGCCAGCACGCGGTATTCAGCGGCCACCACATCCGGACGGCGCGCCAGCAGCTGCGACGGCAGCCCGGCCGGCACCGCGGGCGGCTGCACGCGGTCCTGCAGGCGCCCTGCCGGAACCTTTAGATTGCCCGCGGGCACGCCGACCAGCGTCGCCAGCGCGTTTTCGGCGACATCGCGCGAACGGCGCAGCTCGAGCAGGTCCTTGTTGAGACGGTTGATTTCCGCCTGCTGCTGCATCACGCGGATCTTGGGCACCAGGCCGTTCTGGTACATCGCCTGAAAGGTGGACAGGATCTGCCCGTTCTTGGCGACGGTGCGCGATTGCTGCTCGATCTGCTCGTCGAACTGCAGGATCTGGAAGTAAGTGGTCGATACATTGGACACCAGCGTCAGGTAGCCGGCACGCCAGTCGGCCTCGGTCGCGTTGAACTCGGCGGTCTGCGCCTGCACGCCCTTCTCGACCTTGCCCCAGATATCGATGTCCCAGTTCAGCTGGGCGGCGGCGTTATAAATCGTAGTGGACTTCTGCCCGGTGGTCTTTTGGAAGTTCGCGCTGGCGCCGATACCGATCACGGGCAGCGCTCCCGCGCGGGCCTCGCCGATCTGCGCGTTGGCCACGCGGATGCGCGCCGCCAGCACCTTGATG
The DNA here is from genome assembly GCF_058787975.1 of Cupriavidus sp. FW305-26. Classification (NCBI taxonomy): domain Bacteria; kingdom Pseudomonadati; phylum Pseudomonadota; class Betaproteobacteria; order Burkholderiales; family Burkholderiaceae; genus Cupriavidus; species Cupriavidus sp. FW305-26. Next base: position 126,535 of record NZ_JBYTAH010000006.1, on the reverse strand, counting down.
TCATAGTTGCCGCCCAGTGCCTGTTCGATCAGCTTGTTCAGGTAGGGATCCTTGAAGCCGTGCCACCAGTTGGGCTGCACCGCTTCGGCCGGCGACACCGTAATCGAACCCTGGCGCGTCCATTCGGCCTTGGCCGGGGTTTCCGGGCGCTGGTACACCGGCGGCCGGAAGTCGGCGCAGCCTGCCAGCAGCGCCGTGCAGACAGCCAGCGCGGTCAGCCAGGCAGTACGGTGCGGCGCGGCGGTCGACGTAACCCCGGGCGAGGCAATGATGGATTCGGGCACGATGGGTTCCTGCGTGCGACGGCGGCGGGCGGGATGCACTTGAGTTATCCATGGCATGCCGGGGCCGCGAAGTCTGTCTGTATTGTGGTGGGGGCGGG